>JACMLA010000729.1 GCA_014379815.1 Bryobacteraceae bacterium
ACAACAACGCGCCAATGAAGCGTCCTGTCATTCCCATTCTCCGCACCTTCGAGCGGTACGGACAATCTGGCATTCCGGTGTCGGACTGGTTTCCGAACGTAGGGGGCGTGATCGACGACTTTGCTGTCGTCCGCTCGATGTACTGCCACCAGACCAATCACTTTCCCGCTGTGCTCGAGCATGCGACCGGCAAACCCCTGCGCCAGTTCGAACATCCCACTCTCGGTAGCTGGGTGAACTATGCGCTCGGAACTGCGAACAAAGATCTTCCCGCTTTTGTGAACATCGGCCGGCCCTCCTCACCAGTCCAACTCACCGGCGGCTATCTCGGCGCCTCGTACTCTGCGACGCCATTTCAGCCCGGCGACACGCCCATTCCCAACCTGCTTCCGCCCGCAGCCGGCGATGCCAAGGTTCGCGAAAGCCAGATGAAGGCGCTGTACGACCTGAACAAGCAGTTCCGTGAGGATTACGCGATCGAGTCTGAAATCGGCGCCCGTGTCAAATCCTACGAACTAGCCGCAAACATGATGCTAAAAGCACCTGACATCGTGAACTTTGCCACCGAGCCGCAACACGTCAAAGATCTCTACGGGATCGGTGTCAAAGAAACCGATAGCTTTGGCAGTCAGTTATTGTTGGCCCGGCGCCTGGTCGAGAACGGCGTGCGGTTCGTCCAACTATGTCACGCGGGTGGAGGCAACGGAGCCTGGGACGCCCACGACGACATGAAAACTCACGGTCCGCTCTGCCGCGCCGTAGATAAGCCCATCGCTGGTCTGATACAGGATTTGAAGCAACGCGGCATGCTCGACGATACTCTCGTCGTATTCACGAGCGAGTTCGGCCGCACTCCCTGGTCCCAAAACACCACCGGGCGTGATCACAATGCAATGGGCTTCAGCACACTTCTTTCAGGCGGAGGTGTTAAAGGTGGAGTCATCGAAGGCTCGACAGATGAGGTCGGCTACCGCGCGGTCGAGAATCCGCACTACATCAGCGACCTGCAGGCAACGATTCTTCAGCAGATCGGACTTAACTACAAGAAAATGGATTTTGTGCTCAATGGCCGCCCGTTTCACCTCATCGAGGAAGGCAAGGGGCCAATTACGAATATTCTGAGCTGACCTTGTCTTACTTGTGATTGCCGAGGGCGCATTGTGTAGCGTGTCTCCCTACCCGTTGCAAGCCTCGATTGAGGGTAGTCCGGCTAGTACTACTGGGTCATAAACGACTGTAGCCCTAAGAGTTGGCTGCGGGATGGCTACTATGAAATGAGATGGGTGTTGTCCAGGCGCAGATCCAGACGGTGGAGGAAATTTACCGGCTGGTGTGGACTGCGGTGGCGAACAAACAGCCGATCGAAGCCACATATCAGGGTCGGCTTCGACTGTTTTGTCCGCACAGGCTGGGCCGGAACCGGGAAGGGAGGGTTCGCGTGCTCTGCTATCAATATGGCGGCGACAGCCAGAGCGGACTCCATCCGGTAGGTTCCCCTGCCAACTGGCGTTGTGTGGCGATGGAGAAGCTCAGCAGGGTGAAGTTACTGCAAGAGCGTTGGCGCACGGCGCCAAATCATTCCCGCCCCGCCTCCTGCATAACGGAAACCGATATCGACGCCGAAGGTCATCCTGAGCGCCATCCGCAAAAAGGACATTGAGGGAGTTGCCCAAGTAGCTGTCGGGCGAGAATCATTCTCAAGGTCGCAATCGAATTCGGATTATGCCGCTCGGGGCGAACCGCGTGGGGGGAAGTCCGGCGCTGGCCCGGGGGCAACGAATCCGAGGTTTCCGGCGCGGGCTGAGGGGGAAAAAAGGCTCCTCTCGGCCACTAGGAACCCATAAGCTGCGATGCAAAGTGTAGCGTGATGGTGGAACCCACGCCAGTTGCGCCCTTCAAAATGCCCGAGTCCCAGTTCCTGCTTGAGCTCCTGATAGTCCCGTTCGATGATCCAGCGGTGTTTGGCCATCTTGACCAGATCCTTCAGCTTCGTTTCCGGCGGAAGTGTCGACATCCAGTATTTGGCAGGTTCGGCTTCTCCCTTCGGCCATTCGACTAACAGCCATTCTTCCGCGTGTGGCTCCGTCTTGTTGTAATCGCGGTGCGCCGGACGGACTCGAACGGCGGCAAAACGGGATCGCAACTTCCGCTCCGTACCTTCCCGCCAAGTGATCACTCGGAATGTGCCGGAGGGCAGGCTCATCGCCAACTGCTTGCCCGAGACAGGCTGATGATCCGCGCTCCGCTGCAACAACCGTGGAGGTCGTCCCATCTTTTCTCGTGGCTTGGAGGGTAAAGGCTGCTTGCCCGGTTCCCAAACACTCAGCGAGCTTTGCACTCCTACTACATATTGCAGGTTGAGTTGCGTAAGTCCGTCGCGAAACTCAGTGTTGTTGCCGTAGGTCGCGTCGGCCAGTACAACTCCGCGCGCCACCTCCGCCGCTACTGCTGCGTCGATCTGGTCTAGGGCGATCTCCGGTTTGGTCTGAAACTCTATCTCCTTGGGCACCTCTGCCTTTGTCCGTCGCTCGGCATCTTCGGACCACTCCTTAGGCAGATAGAGACGATACGCAATCGGCAGGCTCGAATCCCACGTCGCCACCGACAGGCTTACGGCGACCCGGCAATTCTCCTGTTTGCCCACTTGCCCGCAATATTGCCGCGTGACTCCGACCGAATGCTTACCTTTCTTGGGGAAGCCGGTGTCGTCCACGATCCAAGCCACCATTGGCCCTTGTTTCCGCATTGACGGCAACACCCGGTTGCGCACTTCCTCGAGCAGGGTCTGGTCGCTCCAGGGCGCCTTGGCCACTAAATGGTGCAGGGACTGACGCATCGGCTCCACGTTACCAGGATCGAGGCGGGCGGCCATCGGCTCAATACTCTTGCGCTCACCAGGCAACAACAGCCCTTTGCAGTAGTTCTTCAAAGGCGTGTGCCGGTCTTCGTGCCCCGCGGCGTTCGCCAGGCCCTCCATATATGCCGCGAAGCGTTTCTCTTGTGGGCCTGGCGCGGAAAGGCGTGATCCCACAAAACAATCTTACCACAAAATGTTCTTTTTATGACCCAGTAGTACTAGCAGGTTTGCAAGAATGGGGCATGAGACGGCAGGCAGTGGAGTCAACCACGATGAGGTCTGTAGGCTATCAAGCAAAGGGCGGAATTTTGGAAATCGAGTTCGACTCAGGAGCGGTATATCAGTATTTGGGGGTGCCTGCCAGAGTCCATCAGGGATTGTTGCGGGCCGAGTCGAAGGGGCGCTACTTGAACAACGAGATTCGCGATGTTTACCCGTACATGCAGGTAGGCCGGACGCGAGCAGCAGGGTAGCGAGCAGGCGACGGCTCGGATGGGTTGCAATGGAGTTTCCGCCAAGAAAATCCAGGACGACCCGGAGCCGCCACCATGAACCGAGTATGCAGCATTTTTTCACAGGTATTACAGTTCATCCCTCGAGCTGAGTTCGCCGGCGCCGTGCGTAAGCACCAAGCCGAGCGCCATTCCCGAGGGTTTAGTTACACAAATGGTAGCGATGCTATTCTGCCAACTCGGCCGGGCGCAGTCCTTGCGGGAGATCGTCGGTGGACTGGCTGCGTGCGAAG
>JACMLA010000089.1 GCA_014379815.1 Bryobacteraceae bacterium
CGCGTTCGTAGGCATTCAGGCCCGCCTGATGTCCCAGGCAATGCGTAAGCTGACCGGTATCGTCTCCAAGTCAAATACCTGTCTCATCTTTATCAACCAGATTCGCGAAAAAATCGGCGTCATGTTTGGCAGCCCGGAAACTACTTCAGGTGGCCGTGCACTGAAGTTCTACTCCTCGGTCCGTTTGGACATTCGCCGCATTGCCGCAATTAAAGATGGCGAAGCAGTGGTTGGCAACCGGACCAAGGTCAAAGTGGTGAAGAACAAAGTAGCCTCGCCGTTTCGGGAAGCAGAGTTCGACATCCTGTATGGAGAGGGTGTTTCCAAGGAAGGCGATCTGATCGACCTCGCAGTGGCCCAGACCATAGTCGAGAAAAGCGGCTCCTGGTACAGCTACCGTGGGGAGCGCATCGGGCAAGGGCGGGACAATGCCCGTCAGTTCCTGCGCGACAATCCTGACATCCGCAATAACATTGACGTGGAGCTTCGCAGTCGCCTGGGTTTGGTACGGGATGGCAGTGCTCCTGAAGCTGCGGTCACTCCGGAGCCGGAAATCGTGCGACCAATCAGCCGGGCCAGCCGGGCCTGATCACACTTCAAGTCCGACTAAGACCTTCGCTCTCCCGCTCGGCTTCCACAGCGGCAGCGGGACCAGCGGCTTGTGCTTCCGCAATCGCTCGTTGAGCGCGTTCCACTTCGGTTCCCGGAACTTTCACCAGGAAGCTCAGAACCGGCAACGTACTCGTGCCAACCATAACGTTCGGAATACCTTCTGAATCGAGAATGCTCTTGATACCGAGTGCCTCGATCTCGCCCGTAGGGCCTTGCAACTCGGCAACGGTAACTGCGTCCAGATCGGGCGACGGGTCAGGCCGGCCAGGATCGTCCAGATTTGTGGAAGCAATCAACCTCTCGGCTTCCGCGGCATCCGTCGGATTGACTCGCACTTCCCAACTGCCAGAGACTACCCCTGCCTCACTGTCATCGAGCAGGTTGGCCAGGATTCCGTTTTCCCGAAGCAGCCGGTGAATCGCACTAGCGTCGGATTCACTGTTGCTGTCTGCCGAACGATACACAGTGATCAGATCCATGTCGCCATTCATGTTCCGAGCATATCCCACATCACAACGCTGCCATACGCGCACGTTCCACAACGCACTTAATACATCGGGAAGTCCGAATCGGGCATCCCTTCTTGGAAACCGGGCCAGTCTGGGGCAACCGTATCCCGATGGCACGTACTGGGGGCAAAAGGCTTGGATTGGATTAACTACCACCATCTCCTTTATTTTCGTACCGTTGCGCGTGAGGGGAGCATTACTCGCGCCAGCAAATTGCTTGCCTTGGCACAGCCGACAATCAGTGGTCAAATCCGGGCACTGGAGGAAACCCTGGGTGAAAAGCTGTTCGCACGACAGGGTCGAAACCTCGTTTTAACGGAATTCGGACGAGTCGTTTACCGGTACGCCGACGAGATTTTTTCGCTGGGTCAGGAAATGACGGATGTTCTTAGGGGCCGTCCCAGCGGACGTCCTCATCGCTTATCGGTAGGCATATCCGCTCCGTTATCGAAGCTGGTGGTTAGTCGGATTCTGGCTCCGGCAACGGAGCTCGCCGAACCTGTACAGCTTGTCTGCCACGAAGACAAAACGGAGTCTCTCATCAGTTCTCTGCAGATGCACGGTCTCGATCTTGTTTTGACAGATACTCCCATCACACCGACTGGGCGGGTGAAGGTGTATAACCATCTGCTTGGGGCTTCCGGCCTGTCGGTATTTGCCCTTCCCGATCTCGCGGCCAGGTATCGAAAGAAGTTCCCGCAGTCTCTCGATCAGGCGCCAATGCTTTTGCCGCTGGAGAACTCCAGCTTGCGTCGCTGTATCGATCAGTGGATGATAGAGCACTCCATTCGCCCCCGCATCGTTGGCGAGTCTCAGGACAGTGCCCTTCTCAAGACCCTGGGGGCCTCCGGAGCAGGCCTGTTTTTTGCGCCCACTGTTGTTGAAAAAGAGGTCCGCAACGCCTACAGACTCTCTGTTGTCGGACGTGTCCCTGAAATCGTGGGACGGTTTTACGCGGTGTCGGTGGAACGGCGGTTTGCCAACCCTGCCATCGCCGCCATTTTGGAATCCGCGAGACAGAAGCTGTTCGTAACTCCCGAGAATCAGGACGAGGCCGCCTGATCAACGGCTCTCGGCTCGATTCACACCGTCCGAACTTTTGTGATGACAGCAGCGAGCCTTCTTCCGGAAATTACGGTACGACTTCGAACGGTTCTTTGTCATTTAGGCGATAGACGCGAAAATCGCTGTCGAGGGTGAAAATGCGCCGAAACTGTCGAGTTTCAGCGGTTGCTACGAGAGATGCATCCGCCAGGTCCATTGGGGTATCTCGGTACTTCTCCATCAACAAGTACATTCGGTCTGTCTCAGTAGAGACTGGAGCGTGTATTGTCACTCCAGCATCCTGAACGAGACCTCAGAGAAGTGCTTGTGCCTTCCAGCCACCCATTCGGCCCAGAATGTGCATGGCTTCTGAGAAGCATGGCCATGTCGTGATGAGCGGTAGTTTCGCGGAGTTGTAAACGCGTAGGCACGCATGGTATGCCGACTGCTTTCGATCAATGAGCGCAATAAGAGGGCCCGTGTCAGTAAGCATCCGTTACGGTATCTTCAGGCCCTGTCTGCGAAGCTTGTCGGCAATGATCTCCCCGACTTCTGTACGATACCGTGGGTCGGGTGTTTCTTGTGAGCTATCGAAACCTCCGATATAGCGGGCAAGCGTCGCTCTGCCAGGCTGTATTTCTGACCCGCCGGGTACGTCCTCAGCCAGAACAGGCGAACCTGCCCGCGAAACTGTTGCGGCGATCCACTCTTCGAGGGTCACGCCCTCTTTCGCAGCAGCCTGCTGAGCAATCTGATACACGTGGTCTGAGAGTTCAACTTGATGTGTCATGGCCATACCTTGTCTGCCTCCGACTATACGGACAATCAGCTTCTTAGGCAAAGGGACGAGATGATCCGGCTTCTTCCTCAATGAACGTAGCAAGACAAGGAGCGTACTTGCCTTCCACCTCGCGGAACTTCGAGGTACACTCACGCCATGCAGCGGTTTTCCACTCTCGTTCTCATCGTGCTGGCAGCGTGCCTGGTTCTTCCCGCTGCAGAGAGCTGGGATAAGGTTCGGGAGTTAAAGTCCGGACAGGAACTGCGCATCTGGAAGCGTGAAGCGAAACAGCCGATGTTCGCGAAGATGGACGAAGCCTCAGGCGAAAGTCTTGTTGTCGTCATGAAGGATCAGCAACTCGCGGTTGCAAAGGACGACATCGACCGGGTCGAAGCCAGGCCTGCTGGCAAAACTCCAGGTATCGTTCGGGAGTCCAAAGTGTCTTCCGCTCATCCGGAGCGCCTCACCGGTCCGGCAATCGGCCCCGCTCGAAATGTAGCCGGGCAGACTGTGAACTCATCCAGTTCTGTTTCCCTTGGGTCGAAACCAGGATTCGAACTCATCTATCGACGTCTGCCCTGACAAGCGCGTCCTACGACGTGCCTACAATTAAGGCTGGAGACTTCACCTGCGAATGCGTGACAAAACCACGGCAAACGTTCTGTGTTTCCTCGCTGGTCTGGGAATTGGTGGTGTCATTGGCATGCTCGCCGCGCCACGTTCCGGAACAGCAACACGCCAGATCCTGACAGTTAAAGCAACCGAGGCCCAGGGCTTCCTCGCAGGCAGCAGTCGCGACTACTTCGATCGCGGCAGAGAGCTTTATGATCGTGGCCGCCAGCTGGCCGAAGAGGCCGCTATGTTGTTCGATGAAGGTCGCCGCCTGATGGAACAGGCGGACGCAAACGGTAACTCCGCATGACTCTTGCTCCATTTCAGAACGAATCATACGCAGACTTTACGCAACCCGATGTCCGGCGCGTCCAGGAAGAAGCCATCCAGCACGTCCGAGCACAACTTGGCCGCGAGTACGACCTGCTTCTTGC
>JACMLA010000730.1 GCA_014379815.1 Bryobacteraceae bacterium
ACCGTCCACCGGTGGAAGAGACGGTTTCGGGCCAGCCGTCGACGCCGAGACCCCAGAGCGCAATGTCCATTTCGTGGATGCCCTGATTGCCGATATCTCCGTTGCCTGTGTCCCAGAACCAGTGCCAGTTGTAAGCAAACTTGTTTTTGCTGTACGGCTTCATCTGCGCAGGTCCCAGGAACTTTTCCCAATCCACACCTGCCGGCACCGCTTCATCGGGAGTGCGCCCAATGGGAAACCGCCTTCGAAAGCACTCCCCGCGCGCGTGATAGATCTTGCCGATCTCGCCTTCCTTCAGGAGTTGGATGGCCTTCATCTTGTGCGGCATGGAGCGGCTTTGCGAGCCGACCTGCACCATTCGTTTGTACTTGCGCGCTGCCTTGACCATCTGCTCGCTTTCAAAGCAGTTGTGGCTGGCAGGTTTTTCGATGTATACGTCCTTGCCGGCCTGACAAGCCCAGATTGTGCTGAGTGCATGCCAGTGATTTGGAGTTGCTATCGAGACAGCATCGATGTCTTTGGACTCGAATAGCTTTCGCATATCCGCGAAGTCCTGAGGGGCAAAGTTCTTCAGCTTCCCGACAGCCGCCACCGCCCTCTCGCGTGCCGCCTGATTGACGTCGCAGACCCCGGCGATTCTCGCGTCGCTATCGAGTTTGGAATAGAAGTTGATATGCTCTGTCCCTCGCCCGCCAAGGCCGACAATTCCGAGATTGACCCGGTCGTTGGCCCCCAGAATGGGAAATTGTGCCGTCGCAATCGCGGCTGTGGCGGTATGAAGTATCGCTCTGCGGGTTGGCTGGTGGTTATTCACGTTAGGGAAGTTCCTTCCCCGTCATCTTATAGCGGTTCCTGCGGCAGGTTGACTCTGCCCGCAGCCACCCATCGATTTCCCTGAAGGATCTCATCAAAACTATCGATAGATCCGTGGGCTGTCTGTCATTGATAATCAAAATTGCCGTAAAATTCTTCCGCGTTGCCGGGCTCACAAGCTGACGCCATTGCAAGTTTTTTGCCCCGGCAGGTGTCCGATCGCGAAGACATTCTGGCAACTCGAGGAGAAGAATGGAAAACCCGTTACAAAATCGCTTGAGCCTTCCCTATTCCGAACTGGAGGAGCTCAATCTGAAAGCCAAGGAACAGCGAAGAAGCCGTGTTCCCATTGGCCAGATTCAGGAAGAACGCCTGAAGTATCTGACCGATGAGAAGCGGGTCAAGGCCGTAACCGTATTGTTCAGCGACCTCGAAGGCCGCCTGCACATGTTGGACTACGACAAGAATTTTCTCTGCAAAAGCTGGGACAACCTCACCTTCGATGGTTCGTCGATTCGTGGCTTTACAGCGCAGCGCGAAAGCGATCTCCGGCTTGGCATTGACTGGGCAGCCTTCTACTATGCGCCCGCCGACATTTTCGGAACGGGCAAGGTGCTTGTCTTCGGTGAGGTGATCGACAAGGATGGTTCTCCGTACAGCGGCGACATCCGGGGCGTTCTCAAATCCTATGCTCAGGAACAGTTCGCCACCAACGGATACACCCTCAACGCCGCCAATGAGATTGAAGGATTTCTCTTCAAAGGTAATGACGCGGAGCGTCGCTATCATGAACCGGCAGAGTTTGAATACGTAAACACAGGTGGTTACTATCATTCGCTGCCCGGGGATCCTCTGCGTCAGTTCATCGACCAGTCGGCGGAAGTGCAGCGCGCCATGGGATTCGAGAACGAGAAAGATCACCCGGAAGTAGCGCCGTCCCAGTTTGAGATCAATTACAGCTATGGCGAGGTTGTTGCAGCGGCCGATCAAATCCAGCTCTATAAGCTGATCTGCCGACAGGTGGCAACACGCATGGGCCTGACCGCGAGTTTTCTGCCCAAGCCCGTTGTTGGAGTAAACGGTAATGGCATGCACACCAACGTCTCGATCTTGAAAGACGGCAAGAATATGTTCTGGGAACCGCAGGGTCAGGAGAAACTAAGCAAGTTCGCCTGGGAGTTCGTCGACCGCATCCTGACTCACGGAAACGATATCTGCCTGTTGCTCAATTCCAGTGTCAATGCCTATCGCCGGCTGGATCCTCACTTTGAAGCGCCTAATCAGATCAAAGCATCAGCCGTGGATCGCGGCTCCATGGTCCGTATCCCGATTGGCAATGAGCGAAGCTCAAGGGTAGAAGTACGCTCGGTCGCTCCTGACGCTAACCCCTACATGGTCATGCTCTCGGTATTCAAGACTGGCCTCGAAGGGGACACGGCGACAATCGAAAACCTACGCAGCGCAGACCGCTACCTCCCAGACAACATTTACGACGCGCTAGCTAACTTCCGCAATGCCGATTGGACTACCAAGCTCCTCGGCGAAGACGTAAAGACGAGGTATGCGGATCTCAAACAGGCCTCCGCTGACCGTTGCGCTCGCTTGCTCGGAACGTTCGTGAAGGCGCCGGAAGTGCAGTATCACCACGAAGTCTACAATCAGTTTCTTTGGAATAAGTTCTAGGTCTTCGAAGAATCTGCAAGGGGGCCCCGGGGTAACTCTCCGGGGCTCTCTTTTCAGTTTCGAGCGGAATCGATTCGCCACGCGCCAAGCGTGTTTTCGTTCCGCACAAACAAGACTCCGTTCGATAGTGCAGGAAACGCCCGAATGACAGCCGGGAGCAATTGCGAACTGCCTTGCTTTTGATAAGATCCAGGGCTGGCAGCGACGATCACCAGTTCCCCGTTTTCCCTAACGACCAAAAGTCTCGTTCCCGCAAGCAAGACCGAGCCAGCGCCGAAGCCGTCGGTGCTCCACTTCACCTTACCGGTAGCAAACTCGATACATCGAAACGATTGACCCATCTCCTGCCGACCGTGGAACCCATACAAGTACCCGTCTTTCAGAACGCTGGTCGCATAGTGGTTAGAGAGCGATTCATCGCCGGACCATAAAGGCCGGACAGCATTACCCTTCGCTTCCAGCACGACAGCACCAGTGTTGTAGCTGGTCGACAGGAAAATGCGGTCGCCAGACACAACGGGAATAGCGGCATTCACCGAAGCATTGGTTCGGGAACGCCAGGGAAAGCGGAAGCGTAAGCTGCCCTTCGCAGGGTCGACTGCGACAAGCCCCTGACGTGTGAAGAAGAGAATCGAGCGAACGCCGTCGAGCGTGGCAGTTATCGGTGAAGAATAGCTGGCATCATCGTTCGTTGCCGCCCATCTAACTTCCCCGGTAGCCGCGTCCAGAGCAACCAGACCTGCGTTGTTTGGGCCTCCAACGTTTAAGTAGACGAGTCCATTTGCCACCAGCGGCGATCCTGCAGCTCCGAAGAACCCTTTGCGAACTGCGAATCGGGACGCAGTGTCCACGCGCCAGATCATGCGTCCGGATTTCAGGTCCAGTGCGTGCAGGATCCCATCGGCCCCGAACGTAAACACGCGTTCTCCAGCGATCGTGGGAACGGCGCGTGGACCTTCATCGAAACCAAAATCGTCTCTATATGTGGTTGGGGATTCGAAGATCCATTGCCGAGTCCCTGTAGCCGAGTCCAGCGACTCCACAGTGGCCTTGCTCTCGACCCGGTGAAACAGGACGACGCGATTTCCCGCAACTGCTGGTCCGCTGAACCCTGCTCCAACGGACTTTTTCCACAGCAACCGTGGGCTCGTGCCGGAGACAGTTGCCGTGTCGTGAGAGACGCCGCTCCGAGTAGGTCCAAGAATCTGTGGCCAGTCCGCCGCTGCTACTGGGATTGCGAGCAATAAGAGCCAGCGCTGCACCCTTTACCGGCTCCCCAGAAGCGTATTGTTCTCGTACTGGATTTTGCCGCCGACTACAGTGTAAACAACATCTGTCGCAAGAATGTCGTCTTCGGGGATCGTAAGAATGTCGCGGGAGAGCACAGTAATGTCCGCGAGTTTGCCGGGACGTAACGAGCCCTTCAAGTCTTCTTCAAACGCTGCATACGCGTTCTGAATTGTGTACGAGCGCAGTGCTTCGGTGCGTGTCATGCGCTGATCCGGATAGAACCGGCTACCGTCCTTCAGCTTGCGCGAAACGGTTGCGTAGAAGGAAGCCAGAGGGCTTACGTCCTCCACGGGAGCATCGGTGCCGTTGGCCACCACCGCACCTGATTTCATCAGCTTCTGCCAGACATACGCTCCCTCTTCGGCGCGTTTTGCTCCGAGGCGGGCGAGGACATATGGCGCATCGGAAGTGCAATGAATTCCTTGCATCGCAGCAATCACACCGAGTTTGCCGAACCGGGGAATGTCCGCAGGATCGATATGCTGTGCATGCTCAATGCGCCACCGAAGATCCTTCTTGTCCGGATGGGCACGGAATGTTTGTTCGAAGATATCGAGAGTCTCCCGGTTGGCACGGTCTCCAATCGCATGGACACAGAGCTGGTATCCATGCTGAATTGCCAGCTCCGCAGCTTTGCGGACCTCAGCGGGATCATCTGTGTTGAGACCTGAAGGATTCGGTGCGCCTTCAGGCAAGTCGGAGTAGGGTGACAGTAGCCACGCCCCTCTCGGGCCCAGAGCTCCATCGATGGAACGCTTGAGGCCGCGCACAGTGAGCATGTTTTTTGCGGCACCTACGATTCGGTAACGGTCCGCTTTTCCCGTGAGTTCCTCGTTAGGGACCCGGAGCATCATCCACAGCCGGAGGCGCAAGGCATTGCTCTCCGCGAGGGATTTGACAAGGTCCACAACTTCGAATGGTGAACCAGCATCCTGGAAACTCGTAATCCCCTTGGCAAGGCACTCCTCGCTCGCAAGGTCGACAATTCGCCGCGCCTCTGCAAGCTTTTCAGACTCCGGCCTTCGTGCTCGCCACGCAGTATAGGCCTTTGACGTCAGCCCCTGAGCTCGCTCCTGAAGCAGACCGCTAGGATTGCCCTCAGCATCCTTCATGACGTGCCCGCCGGATGGGTCCGGAGTGTTCCGGTCGATACCAGCAGCCTTGATGGCAGCCTGATTAATAAAGCTGGCATGGCCACTCGCATGCCGCAAAATGACAGGGTTCTGGGGCGCTGCTGCACTCAGGTCCGCATGAAGGGGGAATCCGTCGGTGTTCGGCGTGGGCACTTTTGTCCACTTGGACTGATGCCAGCCCCGTCCGATGATCCAGTCGCCGGGTTTTGCGGTCTTCGCTGCCCGGCCAACCTGATCCACGATGTCATTCCAGCTTTGCGCTTCCCGCAGGTTCAAGTTCATCCGGAACTCTCCGATTCCCATGAAGTGTCCGTGACCTTCGATGAATCCGGGAACTGCGAGCCTGCCCCCGAGGTCGACCACTTTTGTTTTCGGTCCGGCGAGCTTTGCTATCTCAGCGTTGGAACCAACGGCGGCGATCCGGTCGCCTCGAACCGCAAGAGCCTCCGCCGCAGGTTGAGCCGACTCGAGGGTCACAAACTTTCCATTCTTCAGAATGAGATCGGCAGG
>JACMLA010000731.1 GCA_014379815.1 Bryobacteraceae bacterium
AGCTTCTGCCCTCCTGGTCCTGTAGAACTTCTGACCGACATGGCGCAGTTCCTTTTCGTCCATACCAATGCCCTGATCGATAACCTTAACCCGCACCTCGTTACCACTACCGATAGTCTCCACCGACACCGTTGTAGCGGCTGGCGAATACTTGATCGCGTTAGTCAGCAAGTTATAAACTGCGTACTCCATCAGCTCACGATCTCCGCGAAGGACCCACGCCTCCCGGGGCGCCTCGATGAGAATTGTGATTTCTTTTCGCTCCGCCAGCGACTGTACCCGGTCTACGCAAGCCCGGAGAACCTGGTACAACTCGAAGGGCTCTGACTTAATCTCGATCTGGCCATCCGTGAGGCGCTCGATGTCCAGAAACGTCTGGATCATTTTCGCCAGTCGCCTCGATTCGGAGTTGATCATGTCCGCCATCTGGCGGCGTTTCTCTTCGGTTAGGTTGTAGCGGCCCATCAACTCGCTGGACCCCTGAATTGCCGTCAAAGGTGAGCGCATCTCGTGAGTCACAAAATGGATGGCCTGCTGGTACCTGTGTTTGTCGGATTCGGAACGCTGGAGTTGCCGTCGGACCACGAAGTACTGCCAGGCAGCCGCCGAGACCGCGGAGAACCATGCCGCGAGCACCGTTGCCAGATAGGACAGAACAATGCCGTTCCGGAAGAGGAAGTGTGGCGCAGCATGGGCACCCACCAGCAACAGAACCGAAGCAGCGTAAGCCTGCCAGCCTGTCAGAAAAGCAAAGATCAGCGCGGCACAGGAGACCAGCAGCAGGCATATCGCCACGGTGATCGTGAGCGTTGCTGGCCTGAGAAAGTCCCGGTTCAGGATGGTTTCAAACGCCTGCGCGTGGATCTCGACACCGCTCATCATCCGGTCGAGGGGCGTCATTAACCGATCGCGCGCCGCTGTCTGTGCCGTCACGCCCACAAACACCGTCTTGCCTCGCAATTGCGTCGCCAGCGACGGGTCCTGCAGAAGGTTTGCGACGGATAACGACGGGATACCTTCGCGGTACCGGATGAATAAACCTCGCAGGGAATCACGCGTCACGGGCAGGATCGTACCGCCAAGGTCGAGGTCCCCGGGTGACTCCGTGAGAGGAACATTGCGGTGCAGCCTCGCAGCTTCCAGAGCCATCGCCCAGCGTCTCGTGTTGTTGCCAACCAGTTCCAGAGGCAGCACCCGGCTTACCGGATCGGGAGCTGCATGGACATGGCCGATCGCGCGGGCTGCTGCCCGAAACTCGGGTATCGGATCTTCCCACGTCTGAGTTTCCGGAACCAGATCGCTGGCCAGTACCAGGTTTTGACTTTGTCGGAAAACAGCTGCAAGGTCCCGGTCTTCTTTCGCTGAGCCACTCTCCGACAGGATGATGTCGATTGCGATAACCGATGGCTTGCCCGTTACAACGATCGCAAGAACTCTCGCAAGGGTGTCACGAAGGTTGCGCATGCCTCCGGTGGAGGACAGAGTTCGCTCGTCAAAAGCCAGCACCACGGCCTCTGAGGAACGCACCGAAACGGGCTGGACACGTGACATGGCATCGTAGGCGTCACGATCCATCCGGGACGCCAGAGGGAGCCAGCCCGCAGCCACAGCCAGAGCAAAGGATACGCCGAGTACCGCCAGGTAACCAGGCGTAAACCGGCGTTGCCGCCGCGTCACAAACTACCTCACTGCCATTGCTTTCTCAATCTCGTCCGGTTCACGAGGCAGGGAGGAACTCATGAGTTTGCCCCCGTTCTCAGTAACCAGCACCATATCCTCAATACGGATCCCAATATTCTCCTCAGGAATATACACGCCTGGCTCCAGAGTGATGATCATGCCCGCTTCCAGAGGGAGAGCCGGATCGTTGGGATCGTGGACGTCCAAACCGACGTGGTGCCCGAGGCCGTGAAGAAAGTACTTGCCAAGTTTGCCGCCTTTCAAGTCTTTGCCGTGCGAATCGATGTAGTCCGCGGCAATTTTATGCAGACCTATGGGATTGCGGGAGCTTCCCAGCATCATACCCGGCTTAACCGCTGCCAGAGCCGCATTTTGCGCTCCGAGAACTACTTGATACAACTCGCGTTGCCGGTCAGTGAACTTGCCCCCGACTGGCACGGTCCGCGTGATGTCGGTGGCGTACATATTGCACTCGGGCGCGACATCCATTAGAACGAGTTCGCCGCTGTCCATATGACGCTTGTTCTGCGAGTAGTGCAGGATCGCGGCATTCGGTCCTGCGCCGACAATGGGCGCATAGGCATGCCGCTCACATCCGCGATCGAAATAAACCGTAGTCATGGCGGCTGCGACTTCGAACTCTTTGCGCCCTGCCCGGATGGCCTTCCAGGCCGCCCGGTGCGCTTCCAGATCCACATCCGTCGCGTACTGCACCATCGCGATCTCGGCTGCCGACTTCTTCGCCCGCAACGGGGCCAGAAGCGGTTCCAGACTCAGGACCGTGCGTAAAGGAACCAGTTGCTTTACCCGCTCCCCATGCCCAGCCATCGTGTAGACATTCTTGCCTTCACTGAGCCAGGAAGAGAGCTTGCCTTCAAAAGACTGTGTGGAAAGCACCGCCGCAAAACCGGTGGTCGATTCGACATTTGGGTCGCCTGGAGCCATTTTGGGTCCTGTCCACCGCTCCAGGGACAGATCGTGATCCGGGATGAACAGGGCTTCGCTTTTCGGCGTGATCACGAGAATCGCGCCCGGCTGACTCCAGCCTGTCAGGTAGTAGAAATTGGCTTCCTGAAAGAAACCCGTCCGGAGATCCCCGTGCTCGCCTTCAGTGGCACCGAACGCAATTAGCAAGTGCTGGCCCAGTTGTTTCCGGATGGCCTCGCGTCGACCTTTGTACTCCTGCGTACCAATGACCGGAGCCGCGGCGAAAAGTGGAAGACAAGTCAATAGAACAGCGAGCAAACGGAAAGCAACTGGCATATATGCAGTATAGGGACGCATCAGCGCTCCGAACGTAGCGCCTGATCGACGGCTTTCTGGGCAACCGGAAGAATGACATCGTAGCCGGCGCTGTTCGGATGCAAACCGTCGTACGTGTAGTCCTTCTTCAACAGACCCGATTCGTCGGTCAATGCCGAAAAGTAATCCACGTAAATGTGGTCATTTTTGACTGCGTAGGCCCGGATCCACTCATTCAGTGCCTTGATCTTCTCCATTGGCCGATTCCTGGTTTGCGGCTTGAAGTAGTCGCTCACCGGCATCACCGAGGCGAGCACAACCCGTATGCCATTCGCCT
>JACMLA010000732.1 GCA_014379815.1 Bryobacteraceae bacterium
GCACGCTACCTGGATGAAGCGCTTCGGCGGCGATCCGCAGGTCCTCGGTCGAACGATTCGACTCAGCGGGAATCCGTTCACTATCGTTGGAGTGCTGCCCGTTCGTTTTCAAACCGTGCTTCGCGGCGAGAGTCCCGCTCTGATCATCCCCATGTCGATGCAGCGGCAGATCTTCCCGGATCTTGATGGCAGAGCTCCGGATGTTCGCTGGCTGAATCTGCTCGGCCGACTGCGTCTAGGTGTCACCGCGTCGCAGGCAACCGTGGCCATTGAGCCCACGTGGAACGGGATTCTGGAGCCGCTGATCAAAGCGCGTTCAAAGCGCACGCTCGACGCGAACAGCCGGCGGTTGGGGCTAATCGAAGGAAGCCACGGCATCAACCCGCTGGCCAGAAATTTAAAAACTCCGCTGCTCATCCTGATGACCACCGTCACCGTTGTGCTGCTGATCGCCTGCGTGAATGTGGCTGGATTGCTACTGGCGCGAGCGGCGGCACGCCAACGGGACAATGCGATTCGTTTGAGTTTGGGAGCCAGCCGCATGCGGATCCTGCGGCAAGCTCTGACGGAGAGTCTGCTGTTGTCGCTGGCAGGTGGGGCGGCCGGGCTGCTGGCAGCCTCGTGGATAACCGCGGGGCTTTTGAAGCTTTACGATGCTACCGATAATTCAGCGCTGGGCTGGGATCTCGATGGCAGAGTTCTCGCATTTACGCTGCTGGTTTCGGTGGTGACTGCGATCGTGTTCAGTGCCGCTCCAGCGATTCACATGGCCGGAGGAGATGTGGCAAAGCGATTCAGAATCGTTCACTTCCAGCCTCACACGCGGTTATCAGGAAGGCGCTGGTCGGCGGTCAGATTGCTCTGGCTACGCTTCTCCTCTTCAGTGCCGGGCTGTTTGCAAGAAGCCTCGCGAATCTGATGAGCGTCGATCCGGGCTTTCGAACCGAACGCGTCACTCGCTTCGATCTCCAGCCGAGACAGGCCGGCTATGACAAGGTGCGCGGGGTGCAACTCTACGCCGATCTGCATGAAAAACTTCGCGGTCTGCCGGGCGTGACAGCCGCTGCCGGAACGTACCCCGGTCCGATGACGAACTCCAACCGGGGAGCTAACGTTACGGTGGCTGGATACCGACCTCCGCCCGGCACGGACGCTCAGGTGAACCTGCACTCGACAACACCCGGTTACTTTCAGACGGTGGGGATTCCGCTGATCGGAGGACGTGACTTCGGCGATGGCGATCGAGCGGGAGCGCCCGAGGTGGTGATAGTCAATGAGACGTTCGCCCGACAATACACCAACGACAGCGCGGTAGGCCGCAAGCTTGCGTGGGGTGCAGGCAATGTCACGCCGAACGTGACCATCGTTGGAGTGGTTGGGAATGTGAAAGAAGACCTGCGCGAAGGGCCTCGACCGGAGGTCTACATCCCTTACGGGCAGGAAAGCAAATTGCAGCCAATGACCTTCTATTTGCGCTCAGCAGCGGAGGACGCCGTCCTCGCGGGAACGATCCGGCAAGCGGTGCATTCACTCGATGCCAGTCTTCCGGTCGACAATCTCGGGCCCATGCAGGCGCAATTGAACAATGCCGTTTCTTCGGATCGGATGCTGGCTGTGCTTTGCACAATTTTCGCCGGTCTCGCTGTTCTGCTGACAGCGCTCGGAGTGTACGGAGTCATCGCGTGGACGGTGGCAAGGCGGGCAAATGAGATCGCGGTGCGAATGGCTTTGGGTGCCATGCCCGGGCGTGTACTTCGGCTTGTACTCAGCGAGATTGCATTCGTGGGAGGCCTCGGAATCCTGACCGGCACGTTGCTTGCCCTCGCTTCCGGCCAGTTTGCTGAAGCGAAGTTGTTTGGCATTGCAGGCCGGGATCCGCTGATGCTGTCTGTCGCGATCCTCTGCAGCGCCGCGGTGGCGTTGCTCGCGAGCCTTGTTCCTGCTCTGCGGGCGACCAGAATCGAACCGGCCCAGGCGTTGCGGCTCGAATAGTCGTCAACGGAGGATCCACGGGGTACGTCATTATGTTAGGTATGGTGACTTCGACCCGACTTCGCAACCGCCGTGGTTTTTCCCTGATTGAGCTCCTGATCGTCGTCGC
>JACMLA010000733.1 GCA_014379815.1 Bryobacteraceae bacterium
GAAGGCGCGGATACGGCGAGCGTTCGTGCCCATGTCGCCTTTGCCGACGCGGGATTTCGAGCGCACGTTGACGATTGTCGTGTCGCTTTGGCGTGTAATAGTGATGGTCACGTCGTCTTTGAATTTGAAGATGCGCGTGGTTGCGACGGCTTCGATGATGCCGCTATTGTTTGATGGATCGCGTTTTTCCTCGCGAATCTCCATACCCATCGCCCGCACCGAAGCCAGTGCCGCGTCATAAACCTTTTCAACCGGTTGATTGAATTGCTGCGGTTGCAGATCGGCGTATTGCGGCATTTCGCCGGTCTTAATGTCGTTGATTCGCGGCCAGATCAGACCGAGCGCAAACGGCGAACCGGCCAGCACGACGATCCCGATGATGACCCAGGGGAAGATTTTGTTGAGCTTCATATAGTTTTTGTGCGGAAAAA
The DNA here is from genome assembly GCA_014379815.1 of Bryobacteraceae bacterium. Next base: position 432 of record JACMLA010000733.1, read on the forward strand.
GAGTTGTTTGAAGAAGCAGGAATTCCCGTTCACTTGTGATAACAGACTTCTTTCGTGTTCTGTGAGCTTCGAAATCTTCGTTGGCACAGACACGTAGAATGTGCGGCGCACTGCGCCGCGTCAGCAGGTGAGTTGTCACGCCACACGGTTTGTGTAGCGGGAAAAAGGGTCTTGGGTGTGGCCGCTTCCGTCGCGTCGCCCCGGCCTGAGCGTGACGGTTTTAGGTATCCGGCACCGGCTCGTCACTCAAATGAAACTCCAACATCGCCGTCCAACTCCGACACACCAGTTTGCGAAAGTACACCCGCAGCGCGTTCCAGAGGCTGCGCCGCGATTCGTTCGCACAACAGGCGCGATATAACCGGTCGCCCTGCGCCAGCACTTCGTGCGTCAGAAAAGCCAGCAGGTTCAGCAGGTACATCACCAGCGACAGACCTCGCTCCCCGTGCCCGTAGTTGTGTTCCAGTTCGTAGCCGTGATTTTTCTGCACGTTGAATTGTTCGTGGTGAGTAGGCCGGAGGGATTGCACCTCCAGCCTCTCTCAGAACGGTGCGTGAACCTCTCGATTCACACCGCTCCCATCAAGCAAACGCACCTCCCATTCCTCGTTGCCAGTGGACAAATAGATGGGGCTGTCTCTTTGCAATGCCTTCGATAAACAGACTGGCCCGCGTCTTATGACCTTTCAGCCGTCGATACTTCCTCATCGCCCAAGACACCAGCGTTGTGTTGAAGTGCCTCAGTACCGGATACATCGCCGAAGGAGAAAATCTCCCGTAATACTCCAACCAGCCCCTGAGGACCGGATTGTGCAGTCGAGAGATGTCCGCCAAGCTCAGTTCCGTTCGATTTCGGTAGTTCAGCTTGCGTGTCGTTTGCCGCATGGTTTTGATCGCCGCCGTGCTGACCGCCGGCGTGAAGCTCACAAACAGACTGTTGCGCTTGCGATTCTTCACGACCCGTGGCCGAAAGGTGTAGCCGAGGAAGTCAAACTTCGTGTTCGGATACTTCCCTTTGCGGCTGCCGTCCTTGCAATAAACGATCTTGGTCTTGGTCGGATGCATTTCCAGGCCACACTGCTCGAACCTTGCCTGAAGCGCTTGCTTGACCGCCTGCGCCTCTTGCTCGTTCCGGCAATGCACCAGCCCATCATCCGCATACCGACACCAGGGGAGTTGTGGGAACGTTCGCTTCATCCAGACATCGAACGCATAATGCAGGAATAGGTTGGCTAACACCGGGCTGATCACCCCGCCCTGCGGCGTTCCCCGAGTGCGTTCCACTCGCGTCCCGTCCGCCAGTTGCAGGGGGGCTTTCAGCCATCTTTCAATGTAGAGCAGTGCCCATTCGCATTTCACGTGCTTCTTGAGCGCCCTTTGTAGCAGGGTGTGGTCGATGTGGTCGAACAGTCCCTTGATGTCAAATTCCTGCAACCAGTCAAACTGCCAGCATCGCTCACGCGTGACTCCGACCGCATCCAACGCCGATTTACCGGGTCGGTAACCGTAGGAGTCCGGCAGAAAGCTCGCTTCTATCATCGGCTCAATGACCTGCTTGACCACCATCTGGGCCACCCGATCTGCCACAGTTGGAATGCCCAGGATGCGCTCCCCGCCACTCTTCTTCGGAATGGCGACCGCCTTGACCGGCGGGGGGAAATAGCTGCCCGAAGACATACGATTCCAGATCTTGTAGAGATTGCCCTTCAAGTCCGCCTCGAAGTCCTCGATCGACTGCTGATCGACCCCGGCCGCTCCCGCATTGGCTTTGACAGCTTTGTAGGCCTCGTACACCAGCCACTTGTCGATGACAAATGGTTTTGTCGCACTCATCCGTTTCCTCCTGTTTCCAGTTGAACGCCGAATACAACGGCTTAACCCGACCCCTTTGCTCCGGCTGCATTACCAGCCCTCGACGCTCTTACAGGTCGGTCCGTCCCAGTGCTCCGCAACGGGTACGCTCGCCTCGTGGCTTCTACCACTTGTGCTTCTCCCTTCACATCGGAGCGACTGGTTCCCGCAGTTCCGCGCAAGAGCCTGGATCAGCTTCACGCCCCCTATACGCCGGCCGCCGCCTGCCCGGTAATCAGGTCTCCGGCAGGCTTGTCCCAGGAGATGGAAACGCCCCTGGTTTTGACGACAAGTCTCTGGTTAACGACGCGTCATCGAAGGTTCACTTTCGTTCGTCTCTCTGATCCTTACCTGTTCGAGGTACGGCCTCGACACTTTGACTCCAACGCTCACCACTGGCGGCTCTTGACCGCAGCAGCTTGGAGTGGTTTGCAGTCTGCTCCTGAAAGCCGGCTGCGAAGGGCCTCCCTTCATCTCTTGTGCAGCTTATGCACAGTTCGTCAGTTCATATCGAACTTCCTTTCTGTGCGCCTGCGGCGCACTCTCGATCTTCCA
>JACMLA010000090.1 GCA_014379815.1 Bryobacteraceae bacterium
AGCAGACCGACCTTGAATCCGGCGTCATCGTCGTGGATGATAAGGGAACGCCTGAAGAGAAGGCCATCGGGCAGCAAAAAGAAGATCTCATGGTGAAAGTGCTGCGTAGCCTTTCGGACCGGGACCGGGAGATTCTCACTCGCTTCTATTTGCATGAGCAGAGCCAGGAGCAGATCTGTATGGACATGAAGCTATCGGAAACCCAGTTCCGTCTGCTGAAATCCAGGGCTAAGGCCCGTTTCGGCGAGCTGGGAAAGAAGTCGATTCAGCCAAAGCGTCCTTCGACCACGTTTTTTTCGAGAAGTTTTACAGGCTTGTTCCACTAGAATCCTGAAAGCACTTGGATGTGCACAGTGGACAAGGGTACTGGAGGGTTATGAATCAGACGTCAAATCGTGCGCATGCGACGGAAAGTTCGCTGGAACGCTATGCGATGTCGGCACTGTCCGACGACGAGACTGAAGTTTTTGAAGAGCATCTTCTGTTCTGCGGAGAATGCCAGGTCCGCCTCTCGGAGATGGATTCTTTCGTGCAGTCGACCCGCGCCGCGGCTCACCGCCTGGAGCAGGAGCCTCCGTCGTTCTTTGAACGTCTCAGACAATCGGTGTTCGCACTACCTCGTCCGGCACTAGCGGCGGGCCTTGCGGCTGCGCTCGCTGTAGTTGTGATCGTTCCGTCTCAGCTTCAGAATTTTCAAACACCGCAGAACATTGAACTCTCTGCGTTTCGTGGTGAGGAAGCCGCGCCCGTGCTAAAGGCCGGAATTCCCGCAACTGTCAGTCTGGACGTTACGGCTCTGGCCGCAGCCTCCGCCTATGCGGTGGAAGTGGTGGACGCCCGAGGTAGCGAAGTGTGGGGTTCGCGCGTACAGACGAATGGCAACAAAATCGTGGCGTCGGTGCCGAAGTTAACAACGGGCCGGTACTGGGTTCGCGTATACGGCGATACCCTAAAGGCAGATCTGCTAAGAGAATTCGCCCTAACCGTCCAGTAAGGCATTTCAAGGAACCGTTCCCCAAGGTCGCGAAACCGCTCACAGAGCCGCGACCCAAGGAGCGGTTGCCCAAGAAGCCTAGAAAACCCGTCGCGTAAGCCGGTCGATGCGGAACTTAGCCGTATCCGCAACAGCCATAACGGCCATTACCCCAGCCTGAACCGGATCCGTGACCACGAGGTCCGCGGCATCCGGAACGCTCCCAGCCATATTCAGACTGATCACCAGCAATCCCTGCTCCCGCACTTCTCGAACCGCATCGTCGATATCCCCGCCCATCAGCGACCCAGCCAGAACCAAAGCCCGCACACGAGGAAGGTTTGGAACTGAGCGAACCGCATCGGCCAAGGCCTGCTCGCCCACCAGAGGAATCGTATCCACAGATATGTGTTCGCCCCGGATGTTGTGCCGGTCCGCCTCCGAGATGGCACCGATCGCAACCTGACCTACCTGAGCTCCGCCCCCGATGATGATGACCCGCTTGCCGTAGATCGCCGCAATGCTCTTCACCAGAACCACTTTGCGCACGATGGAAAGGGCTTCCAGATCGCGCACAAGCCCCGCGGGGTCAAGCGGAACGTTGATTTCAAAGTAGATTCGCGACTCAGGGCCATGACTCGCCAGGATGTCGACCGTGGCGATATCCCCCCGGTTTTGCGCCATCACCCCGGTCAGTTGGTAGAGGACGCCGGGCCCGGAATCGGCATGGATCACCAGACCGATCTTCCCGAGGGTAGACTCCTCTACCACTTATACGGCCTCGTACTTCAGAAGCAGCGCATCCCAAAGTCCCTG
>JACMLA010000734.1 GCA_014379815.1 Bryobacteraceae bacterium
AAAATCGTCATCCCTGGCTGAGACAATCGACCTTCTCGGGAACCTTTTAGGAGAAGCGATTCTGCAGGTTTTCGGTCAGGCTACGCTTAACAAAGTTGAGTCCCTGCGTTTGCGCTGCAAGGAAGTAAAATCCGATAGCGAACTTTCCGAATAAATGGTTGACCACTCTGGATTAGCGTTCGCCACCGTTGGTGTACTGTCTTCATTACTCTGATGAACGGCCAGTTTAAATGGCCTGAGCGCATGAATGCAGCTCTGAACCTGACATTGAGGTGTGACAGGGGTTTTTAGGAAGTCCGAGACGTTTAGGCTGCGTCGGCCTTCGCGCGTCGCGCTCTGCCAGCTTAGTAAACCAGCGCTGCTCCTGAACCGCGCAAAGAAGAGAAGGCGCAGAACAAGCGGCATCAACGACAGGCTCGTTGGTTCGGGAACTGAAACGAGCGAGATGGTAAGGCTCAGTATGCCCGTGTCAAAGGAAGTAATAGCGGGTAGCCAACCGATATTCTCGAAGCCTGATGGTTTTTTGGAACTTCCAACAAAAGTGCGCGCGCCGTATGTTCCCGGTGTAGAAGGCACGCCACCATCAATGGTGAACGCAAATGCTTCTTGTTCAAGTAGTGGCCACCTCCGACACTGGTCCCGATTAGTCCGGTTACCGCCTATGATCCGTCCGCCGCAATCGAAGACTAGACCGCAGTTGCCCGGGTCAACCGGCCAGCACCGCTTCTTCCTTCGAGCGCGGTGATCCGGTCGGGAACTAGAGCGTGCCTAGTTTCATTTTCTTTTGCTTGCTCTGCGCAGGAATCTGACGAATTATCGTTTCGAGTCCGGAATGGAAAACACATACGATACAGCGGTTTCAGAGTTTTGGTCCCTTGTCGGTCTCCTGTCGATAAACGGTGTACCTGGGTCAGTGACTCCGACTTGCAGAGCGCGGGTTCGAAGAAGGGGCAGTAGTCCTGCAGACGACCCCTGTCGTCCTGTTTTTGTTACAAATTAGGAACAACATCCAACTGCCTTCCTGTTTCGTTTGTGTATATACTAGCTTCCGGCCAAGTGGCCTAAACGAAAAAAACAGGGTTGTCTCTTTTGGGGGTTGAAACATGCAGCGAACTGGTTTGGGTAGGGCGATTTTCGCCTTATCGTTGACAGTATTTCGGCTTTTTGCACAATCTACCGGTTCGATCACCGGTAATCTCGTAGATTCTTCGGGTGCGGCCGTACAGAACGCACCTGTACAGCTACTCGACGAAAATCGTCAATTCAATGTCACCACGCGGTCGGATTCGGAGGGGCGTTTTGCGTTCTCCGCAGTGCAGCCCGGCCGCTACACCATCGAAGTTAAGCAATCCGGATTCAAGACGTTCGACCGCCGCGATATTGTCGTGCAGGCTAACGACCGTATTGCTCTGGGCGATATCCGGCTGGAAGTCGGAGCCGTTACGGAAACCGTGCAGGTCACCGGAGAAGCAGTTCTCCTGAAAACCGAGTCGGCAGAACGTTCCGATGTTCTGGTGACGAAACAGCTGGAAAACATCGCGGTGAATGGCCGCAGCTACCTCGCACTTGTGACTCTGACTCCCGGAGTTGTCAGCAACGCGAATTTCCAGGTTGCCGGCACCGGCGGGCTTGGTGGCATCTCGGCTAACGGTACGCGCTACAACCAGAATCAGCTGACACTCAACGGCATCAGCAATGTAGATACCGGCAACAATGGAGATCAGCTTTCCACGGTCAGTCTGGACTCCGTGCAGGAGTATCGCATTCTGTCCGGCACCTATCAGGCAGAGTATGGCCGGTCTGCGGGCGCGCAAATCAGTGTTGTGACCAAGAGTGGAACCAGTGGCTTCCACGGCAGCGGATACTACTACCGCCGTCACGACAGCATGAACGCTAACAGCTGGATCCGAAATCGCGACGGCCTTCCGCGGCAGTTGTATCGCTTTCAAAACCCCGGCTACACCATTGGAGGCCCTGCCTATATTCCCAAGCTCTTCAACCGGGACAAAGACAAGCTCTTCTTCTTCTTTAGCCAGGAATACCAAAGACAATTGCAGCCTGAAGGCCAGCGTACTGTGACCGTTCCAACAGCACTGGAGAGGCAGGGAGACTTCTCGCAGTCTCTGGACAATAGCGGACGCCCATTTCCGTTTATCAGGGACCCTTTGTCCGCTCAGCCATGCAGTGCAACCAACACCGCCGGGTGCTTTGCCTCAGGAGGAGTGCTTGGCCGAATTCCCCAGAATCGGCTCTATCAGCCAGGCCTTGCGTTGCTGAACTTCTTCCCGCTGCCAAATCGTGATCAGCGCCAGTTTCTGAACAATAACTACCTGAGCCAGATCTCTACCAGACGTCCCCGCAGGGAAGATCTGCTGCGCTTAGATGCGAACATCTCGGACCGTGTGCGGACGTTCTTCCACTACATCAATAACGAGAACTCGTTCACCAGTCCCTATGGGTCGTTTGTGCTGGGTACGAATCTTGGCGTGATCCCTATCACCGATGCCCGACCCGGAAAAAGCTTTGGCGGCGGTGTGACGTGGGTAATCGATCCAACGACTACTCTCGAGACAACGGTAGGCTGGGGCCGCAACGATATCAACATCGACCTTGCGGACGGTGGAGGCGCGCTCACCCGGGCCACAACCGGGCAGAACTTTCCTTTGCTTTACCCGAGCGCCGTTCAGAAGGACTTCATCCCGTCCTTCGGGTTCAACGGCACGAGGCTGGCGAACTCGCCTACTATTGGGACCAACAATGCTCCCTTCGTAAACTACAATGACACGCTGGACATCATCAGCAATGCAAGCAAAGTCTTCGAGGGACATCTTGTAAAGGCCGGGATCTACATCCAGAAGAGCCGAAAAGATCAGACCAGCTTTGCTAATGCGAATGGCAACTATAACTGGGGCGATAACCCTAACAATCCCCTCGATACCGGCTTTGGTTACTCTAACGCCGCGATCGGAGTCTACAACACGTTCCAGCAGGCAGGTCGCTATGCGAACGGCCAGTATCGGTATTACAACATAGAGTGGTTTGCACAGGATACGTGGAAGCTCACGCGCCGATTCACGCTGGACTACGGTTTGCGTATGGCGTGGTATCAGCCCCAGCACGATGCGGGCCTGATTGTGTCCAGCTTTTCACCGCAGGCTTTCGATCCCAACAGAGCCCCGCGCTTGTTTCAGCCTGGACGCGATGCACTTGGGAATCAGATCGCGATCGACCCGGTTAGTGGACGAACAGAGGGCTCCTTTGCTGTGGGACGCCTTGTGCCAGATAGTGGCGATCTCCTGAACGGTATCATTCAGCCCAAGAAGCAAGTGAACAAGTATCTGCAACGGGACCGGGGTATTCAATGGGCTCCGCGGCTAGGCTTTGGCTGGGACATTCTGGGTAACCAGAGCATGGTGCTACGTGGCGGAGCTGGAATCTACTATGACCGGTTCCAGGGCAATCGCGTCTTCGATCTGCTCACAAACCCGCCGACGGTAGTGCAGCCCCAGTTAAGCTTCGGTTTCGCGCGCGACATCGATCCAGCCACCGCGCTCGTCGGGCCGCCCAGTCTGGTGATGGCCGATCCGACAGCCGTTCTTCCTACTGTTTACAACTACAGTATGGGTCTGCAGAATAAGTTGCCGTTTGACATGGT
>JACMLA010000735.1 GCA_014379815.1 Bryobacteraceae bacterium
AGCGGGACTGCGAGTCTCTCGAAATTTCCGGCCCGGAACAGCAGGAGCGTCTGCTTGTCGGAATCCTTGTCCACACTTGCGTCTGCTTCGTCGCTCCGTATCGCCTCAATCGCGTCGCTGATTACTCCTGAGACCTGGGCGATGCCGGGAACGTCGAGGATTAGAGCAATCTTTCCATCGCCCATAATCGTTGCTCCGGCGTATCCCTTGACGCTCTTCAGGAGTCCTCCCAGGGGCTTTACGACGATCTCCTGCGTGTCATTGATGGTGTCCACAATCAGCCCGAACTGCCGGTCTTCGGCTTGCAGAACCACAATGCTGACGGTGTCTTCCGACGCCTGCTCCGCCGCATCCACCTGGAGCACCTTGTTCAGGTACGCCAGAGGAAGAAGTTTGCCCCGGCGACGGTATACGGGAATGCCGTGAATGGACTCAATTTGCGTCCTGGCCTTATCTTTCTCCAGGCGGATGAGTTCCAGAAGACTGATCTGCGGTATGACAAATCGCTCGCCCCCGGACGTGACAACCAGCCCAGGTATGATCGCCAGCGTGAGTGGAATCCGGATCCTGACGGTTGTGCCGTGTCCGGGCCTGCTCGCAAGGTCAACGGTTCCGCCGATCTTTTCAATGTTGGTCTTGACTACGTCCATCCCAACACCACGCCCGGAGATGCTCGAGACCTGCTTTGCTGTGGAGAAGCCCGGCAGAAAGACCAGATTCGACAACTCGCGGTCGCTCATCCGGTCGGCCCTCTCGGGAGTGACCATCGATTGACTGAGTGCGCTGGCCTTGACTCGCTGGGGGTCAATCCCGGCACCATCATCGATGATTTCGATATTGACATTGCCGCCCTCGTGAAAGGCCGACAGTGTTAGCGTTCCCTGGACAGGTTTGCCACCGAGCAATCTCTTTTCCGGAGCCTCGATTCCGTGGTCGCACGAGTTACGCACGATGTGCGTCAAAGGATCTTTGATTGCTTCGATGATGGTCTTGTCGAGCTCGGTATCCGCGCCGTCCATCCTCAGTGAAATCTGTTTGCCGCACGAAGTAGCCAAATCGCGGACTACACGGGGCAGATTGGCCCAGACATTGCCAATCGGCTGCATGCGCGTTCGCATGACGCCTTCCTGCAGCTCGGTGGTAATCAGATTGAGCTTTTGCGCCGTTGCGTTCAGGCTGGAATTGTCCTCACGCGCGCTGAACTGGAGAATCTGATTCCGCGCCAGGACCAGCTCGCCCACCAGATTCATCAAGCGGTTCAGCAACGCAACGTCGACCCGAATCGTGGAATCGGCCGCCGAAACGGTGTCGCCGCGGCGCTTGCTGTTCGTCCGGCCGTCCACCGCAAGAGCAGCCACCGGCGCGGGTGAGAACTCCTCAGCCGGTGCGGATTCTTCCTCGGGCTGCTGAGGCGCTATCGCAAGTTCCAGCGTTTCTGCCGGCTGCTCCGCCATCGCTTTTTGCCGCTTCAGGAGTTCGGTGTACTCTTCGCCACTTTCCACTCCTGTATCTTCGATACTGGTCAATTCCTTCTTGACCGCGTCGATGGTTTCAAGCAGCACAGAAGTCAGATCCTGCGTAAGGATTCGCTCGCCATTGCGCAGTTGGCCCAGAATATTCTCTGCCTGGTGAGTGATTCTTTCGAGAGTGCCGAAATTCAGAAACCCACAAGTTCCCTTGATGGTGTGAACCGTGCGAAACACGCTGGCGAGCAATTTTGCGTCTTCCGGATGTTTCTCAAGGTCCACCATCTCCTGATCGAGACGGTTTAGGTTCTCGTTACTTTCAATCAAAAACTCCCGGATAAGTTCCGTATCTTCCATGCACCCCTGCTTCGGAGGGATAGTGCAGAACGATCTGGTTTCTTCTCGAAGTTTTGTTAGTTCGGTCCTACGCCCGAACCAGCTCCAGAAATGCCTTCGCCGCGTGGCTTAAGACCCGCCTGGCGGGGTACACCAGCCGGATGTTTCTTTCCACCTTTAGCTCTGGCACTTTTACTTCACGCAACAGGCCTTTTTCCAGATCCTGCTCCACGCACATCTTGGGTAGAAAGGCGACACCCTCATTTCTTTGAACCATGATGCGAATGGTTTCTACGGTTGGCATCTCCACATCCATGTTGAGTGGAATTTTGTGCCTCTGGAATTCCCGGAGTACCGCATCCCGGTATTGCGATAGAACATTGTGTGCAATAAATGTTTCCATCCCAAGATCGCTGATGCTGACCGACTTTTTCTTTGCGAGGCGGTGCGCAGGCGACACTACAAAGGCCAGATGGTCCGTGTAGATCACCTGGGATACCAGCCGGTCGTCTTCCGGGTCGTAGCTGATTACGCCCAATTCCAGATCCCCGTCAATCAGCTGGCTGGGTACTTTGCTGGACAGACTCCGACGTACCTGAACCTTTACCTTTGGATAGGTGTGCCGGTATTGTTCGATGTGGCGCAACAGGTACAGCGATGTGGACTCGTTCGCGCCGATGATCAGCCTGCCTGCCGAGTTGTCCCGCAATTCCGTCAGGGCATTCTGCAGATCTGCTTCGAGGTTCTCAAAACGCCGCGCGAAATCGACCACGATTCGCCCTGCATCCGTCAGCATCGGAGGCGTCGCCGACCGGTCTATCAGCTTCTCTCCCAGATCTGCTTCCAGCCTCTGTACCGCGAGCGAAATCGCCGGCTGGGTTCGAAGCATCTTCTCCGCTGCGCGCGAAAAACTCTTCTCGGTAACGACTGCGAGGAACACTTTCAGAGGGTATAAATCCATCGGGTGTCAGCCGGATTAAGTATAAGCACGGCTAATCCCATACGCAACACTAATACCTGACTCCTACACTATAAATTTGCTAAATTATAGGGAGCGACACATAATAGAGACCAAATGAGCGACCGCGTATACATCTTCGACACTACCCTGCGAGATGGCGAGCAGTCCCCGGGTTGCAGTATGACTACGCCCGAGAAGCTGCGCATGGCCGAACGTCTTGTTGCCCTTGGCGTCGATATCCTCGAAGCCGGGTTCCCCATTGCCTCAGACGGTGATACCGAAGCCGTCGATTCCGTCTCCCGCGAGTTCCCGTGGGTTCAGGTTGCAGCACTGGCGCGCTGCACTCGCCTCGATATCGAGCGTGCTGCCGCTGCACTTCGGCCGGCCAAGCGTCCGCGCATTCATACCTTTATTGCTACCAGCGATGTGCACCTGCAGTACAAGCTGAAGAAGAGCCGGCAGCAGGTTCTCGACGAAGCCGTCTCTGCCGTCGAACTCGCACGCCAGCATGTGGACGACGTTGAATTTTCCGCCGAAGATGCGACCCGCACAGACTGGGATTATCTGGAGCAGATCTGCAAGGCTGTAGTTGCTGCCGGCGCACGCACCGTTAATATTCCCGATACCGTCGGCTGGTCCGTGCCGGACGAATACGGAGCGCTGATTGGACGTCTGTGCCGCACACTGGGTGACTCCGCAATTGTCAGCGTGCATTGTCACGACGACCTTGGTCTGGCCGTTGCCAACTCGATTGCGGCGGTGCAGAATGGAGCTCGTCAGATTGAATGCACCATTAATGGAATCGGTGAGCGGGCCGGTAACTGCGCTCTGGAAGAAGTCGTGGTCGCGATGAAGGTACGCGCCGACCGTCTTCCTTTTCATACCGGAATTGCCTTCGAGCAGCTCTATCCGGCAAGTCAGCTTCTGTCGAGCATCATTAGTTTTGGACCTCAGCCGAACAAAGCGATTGTCGGGGCAAACGCCTTCGCACACGAAGCCGGCATTCATCAGGACGGCTACTTAAAACACAAAGCGACATACGAAATTATTGAACCCAAATCGGTCGGTGTCCCTGAAGGTCGACTCGTTCTGGGTAAGCACAGCGGACGTCACGCTCTGAAAGATCGTCTTCAGCAACTTGGCTTCATTCTTTCGAAGGAAGAACTCGAAATCGTCTACTCGCGCTTCACCACGCTTGCGGACCGCAAGAAAGGCGTGATGAACGATGAGATCGCCGCGATTGCCCGCGAAGCTCAACATCAAGCGGTTCCTGCACCGAGCTTCAGCGCCGCGGACTAGAAACATACATGAACCTGAACGTACTGATCCTGCCGGGCGATGGCATCGGCACCGAAGTCACGCGCGAAGCTGTGAAAGTTCTGGAAGCTGTTGCCAGCCGGTTCCATCACAGCCTTCGTCTCACGGAAGGTCTGCTGGGTGGCATAGCGATCCATGAAACAGGCACGCCGTTCCCCGAGCTAACGCAGCAGCTGGCCTCCGAAGCGGACGCCACGCTGATGGGCGCCGTAGGCCTTCCCGAGTTTGACAATGCGCCACCAAAAGATCGGCCGGAAGCGGGCCTGCTTGGGATTCGTAAGCTGCTTGGCGTTTACGCAAACCTCCGCCCGGTACGCGCGTGGAAAGCTCTGATCCAGTCTTCACCTCTGAAGAACGAGCTGGTGGAAGGTACGGATATGATCATCGTGCGCGAACTTACCGGCGGCCTGTATTACGGCACTCCGCGGGGCATCAGCGGCGAGGGGCCGGAAGAGCGCGGCACCAATACGATGACCTATACGAGAGCGGAGATCGAACGCATCACCCGGATGGCCTTTGGCCTGGCCCGTAACCGTCGCCGTAAGCTGACCAGCGTGGATAAATCGAACGTGCTCGAAACCAGCCAGCTTTGGCGTCGCGTTGTCGTGGATGTCGCAAAGGATTTCCCGGACGTGGAGCTGGAGCACATACTGGTCGACAATTGCGCCATGCAACTGATCCTGAATCCACGCCGTTTCGACGTGCTGGTGATGGAGAATATGTTCGGCGACATCCTCAGCGATGAGGGCGCGGTGCTCGCCGGCTCCATTGGCATGCTGCCTTCGGCTTCCATCGGGGACCGTAAGCCGTCAGGTGCTCTGGTCGGACTGTACGAACCGGTTCACGGCTCGGCTCCGGATATTGCGGGGCAGAACAAAGCCAATCCTCTGGGGGCTATCGGCTCAGTAGCAGCGTTACTGGAATACAGCTTTGGTCTGAAAGCAGAAGCGGAGGCGCTGAGCCGGGCGATCGAAGCCGTACTCGACAGTGGCCGCGTTACAGCAGATCTCAAACCCGCGGGCCCACCCGCAACTACACAGGAAGTAGGCGACGCCATTTGCGCCGCTATCAGTAATTAGGCGACGCCGTTTGCGCCGCTATCAGGAAGTAGGCGACGCCGTCTGCGCCGCTATCAGGAAGGCTAGTAATCCATGCAACCACAACAAACTACCCGGGCACGAACCATCATTGAAAAACTCTGGGACAACCACGTCGTTTCCGAGCGACCCGGCGCCCCTTCGCTGCTCTACATCGACCTTCATCTGGTACACGAGGTCACGTCGCCTCAGGCCTTCCAGGGTCTGCGCGATCGTGGTCTCAAAGTGCGCCGTCCCGATCGCACACTCGCCACGGTCGACCACAGCATCCCGACGACGCCGCGCCATTTGCCGATCGTGGATACCATCGCGAGAACTCAGGTGGAACAGCTGGAGCGCAATGCGAAAGACTTCGGCATTCCCTGCTTTGGCTTTCACTCCGAGCACCGGGGAATTGTGCACGTTATCGGCCCGGAGCTTGGTGCTACACAGCCCGGGATGACCGTCGTTTGCGGCGATAGCCACACCGCTACCCATGGAGCTTTCGGAGCACTCGCGTTTGGTATTGGTACCAGCGAAGTCGAGCACGTTCTTGCGACCCAGTGTCTCCTGCTGCGCAGAGGCAAGACATACAAGGTTGCGGTCAATGGCAGTCTCAGGGATGGAGTGTCGGCAAAAGACATCATCCTGAATCTCATCTCACGAATAGGTGTTGGCGGCGGCACTGGGCACATCTTTGAATACTGCGGGAGCGCAATCGGTGCACTCTCGATGGAAGAGCGCATGACCGTTTGCAACATGTCGATTGAAGCCGGAGCACGCGCTGGTCTGGTGGCACCGGATGACACGACCTACCAGTACGTTCACGGGAGGGAGCTTGCTCCTAAAGGTGCCGACTGGGATGCCGCGCTGACACGCTGGAAGCAGCTTCCTACCGATGACGGGGCAACGTACGACAACAGCATCGAGATCGACGCCGACGCACTCGAGCCCATGATCACGTTCGGTACGAATCCCGGCATGGGCATCGCGATCACAGGCCGCATTCCCGACCCAGCCAATGTCGGTGATCTGATCGAGCGCGAGTCGCTTGCCAAGGCTCTGCGCTATATGGACCTGAAGCCCGGCGAGTCGCTCCTGGGGCACAGGGTGGATGTGGTGTTCATTGGCAGCTGTACCAATTCGCGGATCTCCGATCTCCGCGCCGCTGCATCCGTACTCATGGGCAGAAAAGTAAATCCCGCGGTTCGCGTGATGGTCGTGCCGGGTTCTATGGACATCAAACGTCAGGCCGAGGCTGAAGGTCTGGACCGTATCTTCCGCGATGCCGGAGCCGAGTGGCGCGAATCCGGCTGCTCCATGTGCATCGCCATGAACGGCGACCAACTCGCGCCGGGTGAGTATTCCGTGTCCACCAGCAATCGGAACTTCGAAGGACGTCAGGGCAAAGGCGGACGGACCTTCCTTGCCAGTCCTCTTACCGCCGCTGCAACTGCCATTACTGGAAAAGTCACTGACGTCAGGAGCCTTGAGAATGAACAAGTTCACCACGTTTGAGAGCCGCCTGGTTCCGCTGCCGATCGACAACATCGATACCGACCAGATCATCCCGGCGCGCTTCCTGAAGACCATCAGCAAACAAGGTCTGGATAAGCAGCTCTTCAACGATTGGCGCTACGATGCCGAAGGGAATCCAAAACCGGATTTCATTCTGAATCAGCCCAGGGGTCGAAATGCCGAGATCCTGCTGGCCGGCGACAACTTCGGCTGCGGCTCCTCCCGCGAGCACGCTCCGTGGGCACTGACCCAGTTCGGATTTCGCGCGGTAATCAGCACTTCATTCGCAGACATCTTTAAGGGGAACGCTCTGAAGAACAGCCTGCTTCCTATCGTCGTGCCTGCTGGCGTCCATGCTGCGCTGTTTCAAGCGCTGGAAGCGGACGAAAATTGCAAAGTTACTGTCGACCTCGAGAGCTTGCAACTTCGACTGCCCGATGGCAGTGAGGTTCCATTCGCGATCGACGAGTTCTCCCGAATCTGCATGCTGGAAGGAACCGACGAGCTGGGCTATATCCAGACTCTCGAACCGGAAATCGCGAAATTTGAAGCCACTATGCCGGCGGCGGTTAATACCCTCGCTGCAGTCACTCTGTGATTTGGCTTCGGTTGAAGCGCTTTCGCTAAGCCAGGGCTAAGCCGCCTGTGCAGAATACATGTACAGTTAGATCTGGTCCGCAAAATGCCTTCCGACACTACCTACACAAATTTGCGCCAGAATCTAGCGAGTATTCTGGATAAGGTAAGCAACGACAGAGATGTGGTTATCGTCCGTCGGAGGCAAGCCAAAGACGTAGCGTTGGTCGCGGCCGACGAGCTGACCAGCTTGCTGGAAACGGCGCACCTTCTAAGGTCACCTCGAAACGCGGAACGCCTGCTCGGCTCGCTGAGTCGAGCAAAGCAGAGCACTGGCAAGCCCAAGTCTCCAGCCAAACTAAGACGGGAGTTCCTACCTGAAAAAGGCCTCTGAGCGTCTAGCCGTTTTTCACGCTGAGTTCCGTGAGGATCTCCGTCATTGGGTTAAAACCGATTCGAAAGACCGCGTCACAAGTTCTCGACCACGTGGATGCGATAGTGTCGATCCATTCAAGGCTATTGGCAAACCGGAGCCACTCCGCTTTCGGCTAGCGGGATGCTGGTCGCCCCGAATTACCCAGGAACACCGGATGGTCTACCAGGTCACAGACCAGCAAGTAGACTTCCTGCAGTGTAGATACCGCTACTAACAAGATCTTGTAATCTGGATAAGTGTTACCAGACTGGCAGCCCGCAGCCTACAAGAACTACCGCTGGATCGTTGCCGATCCGGAACTACTGGGCGGTACACTCGCAATCCGTGGTACCCGGTTATCGGTCGCCTTGATTCTCGAGTGCTTATCTAACGGGATGACCGTCGAGAACATCAACGAGTCGTTCGGGAACTCCTTTCCTCCGGAGTCTCTCCGCGAAGTGTTTCTCGTAGCCGCCGAACTCTCGGAAGCATTTCATGTGGCTGCTTGACGCCAATGTGAATATTCACCTCGCCTGGCAAAATCCCAAAGCACCAAGAGTACTGCAGCTAGAGTGGTGGTATGAGGGCGTTCGAGCACTTCACCCGCATCACCGTTGAATCCGATAAGTGTGGCGGCGAACCTTCTATC
>JACMLA010000736.1 GCA_014379815.1 Bryobacteraceae bacterium
AAGGGCTTGGCGCAGCGTCTGCCACAACAGCACTCGCCTCGATGCTCCCAGCGCCAGACGGATTCCAAACTCGGCCGTTCTTCGAGCGACCGAGTAAGACATCACGCCGTAGAGGCCCAACGCCGCCAGCAGGAGAGCTACCGTACCGAAGGTCCCGGAGAGGCCGGCGAGCAGGATCTCTCTCGAAAGGGTCTTGTTAATTTGGGCAGGATACGCGAAGACACCAGCGACCGTGACACTGGCGTCGAGTTCGCCGATCACGCGGCGCAGACTCTCCGCGGTCGTCGCAGTACTCCCGAGCCGGACTTCTATACCTGGACCGTTAAGAAATGTCCACTGTGCAACAGGATACCAGGCCATCGGACTCGGTTCTTCCCGCAAAGTATTCACGCGCGCATTTGCCACGACGCCGACTATGTGCACGTTGGCAGTGCCGTAGCCAAGGCTCTGTCCTACCGCCTGGCCCTCGCGGAAGTATCGCCGGGCCAGAGCTTCGTTAACGATGACCACGTTGGGATGATCGAGGTCATCGCGATCGTTGAAATCGCGACCGGCGATGAGCGGCATCCCGGTAGTTCGGAAGTAGCCGGGCGAGACCGAGTTCTCCTGTAACGTGACGTCTTCTTTGTCAGCGGGTGTGTATCCACTCATCACGACTCCGTGGGAAGAGCCGCGGCACCCGCTGACCAGTCCTCAGATCGAGACCGCCGCGCTTTTGACGCCAGGCAGCGACTCCGTCCGAGCGATGGCATTTCGAAAATAGGCTTGTAATGCTTTGCCTTCAAGGCCAGGTTCTCCTAGGTCGAGGAGAACCCTCATCAGGCTTTGCGGTTCAAAACCGGCGTTGGTGTGCAGCAGGTTTTTCAGACTCTGCAGGAACAGACCCGCACTGCAAACCAGGACGACGGACAGCGCGACCTGAGCGACGACAAGCGCACCCGCTATTCCGGGCTTAGAACCTCCTGTCAGCTCGCGGGTTCCTGATTTCAGCTCGGGCGCTGCTTCTACTCCGGTCGCCCTGAGCGCAGGGATAAGACCGAAGAATAGCGCTGTCAATACAGACACGACCGCCGTGAAGGCGACAACTCTGGCGTCGACACTTGCTTCGAGTCCCGGCATACCTAATGTGGCAGTCAGCCCGACGAGGAACCGCGTCCCTAACGATGCGACAGCAAGACCGCAGGCCGCGCCTCCGAGGGCAAGCAGCAGACTCTCGGTGAGCATCTGCCGCATCAGTCTACCCCTGCCCGCCCCCAGCGACAACCTCAGCGCCATCTCACGTCGGCGCGTCATGGCACGGGCCAGCAGCAAGTTTGCCAGGTTGACGCACACCAGCAGCAGGACCAGCGCTACGATGATGATCATCGCGATCAATGGCTCCGAAAGGGCCGTTCGTAAGCGGGAGGACCCTCGCGCAAACGAGACAGGAGTCAGGCGGAGACCTTCCGCCTTCGCAGGGCCGGTCGCGTATTCCGCCAGTCCGCTATTCAGCATTTGCGTGATACGGGGTAGCAGGGCAGGAGGGCACCTGACCAGATGTCCAGCCAGCGGACAGTCTCCTGAGGCGCCCATTGTTTGGTAATTTCAGCGTTGGTCGACTGGAAATTACTGAAATAGCCAAGGTCCTGCTGCATCATTAAGGGCGCCCAGACATCGACCGGCGACTCCTGGATGACGCCGTTGAAACCCTTTGGCCCGACGCCGATGATTTCGAATTGACGTTGCCTGAGCAAAACGGTCTGTCCTGGCGAAAACGGTTTCTCTCCAAATTGTTTCGACCAGAACTGGTGACTGACGACGATGACTGGGTGCCCGCCAGGGGTGCGGTTATCCTCTTGTGTCAGAAAGCGCCCTGCGGAAGGCTGGATCCCAAGAACAGAAAACCACTCTCCCGAAACCAGATGGGTCTCGACGCGCCGGTCACCCTTCACACCCAGATGGACCCGGTCGGTGCGGCTCATCGCAGCTCCACTGGCATAGGCACCGGTCGCATCGAAGACCCTTTTTGCAAAGGGCCAGGAATAGCGCTGGGCCACCTCGGCCGGCCCATGGACCGCAATCGAGTAGAGTTCACCGGGTGCCGCCACGGGCAGGGTTCGAAGCAGAACGCTGTCCATCACTGAAAACATGGCGCTGTTTGCACCGATTCCAAATGCGAGCATCAGGATGGCGCTGGCCGTGAACCCAGGCTTGTTGGCGAGCGTTCGAAACGCGTATCGAAGATCCTGTCTGACTTCATCGAACCAGTGGAGACCTCGCGAACGCCGGCACTCGTCGCGCATAGTCTCAAAGCCTCCGAACTCGAGCCGCGCCTGTCGTGCGGCCTGCTCCCGTGAGAGCCCCCTCGAACTCATCAGATCGTGAGCCCTCGCGTCAATGTGAGCTAGGATTTCGTCCGACATCCCAGCCTCGAAGCGGTTGCGCTGGCGAAGATCCCGAACAAGCAAACCGATACGAGAGAACATGTCAGACCTCCTCCGGCCGGGTCGCAAGCGCGGCTGCCATCACAACCGTAAGCTGATTCCAGCTGGCGGTCTCTTCGCGGAGCCGCTTCCTGCCGGAGGCGGTGAGCGTGTAGAAACGTGCCTTACGGTTGTTCTCCGAAACGCCCCATTCGGTGTCGAGCAAACTCTGCGACTCCAGCCGATAGAGTGCCGGGTACAGAGCACCTTGCTCGATGGTGAGCGACTCCCCCGTGATTTGCTGCACCCTCAGCAGGATCCCGTATCCATGGAGCGGACCTAGCGAGACTGCTTTCAACACGAGGAGGTCGAGCGTACCCGGTAAAAGCGATGCCATGTTTCTTCTCTCCTGAATGACTTAGGAGTAAGATAGCGCTCTTCTCCTAAGCTGTCAAGGAGACCGTAGACTTATCTGGTGCAGGCCAACACCCACGACTTTCGGAAGCTCTGGCTGGGCCAGACAATATCAGAGGTCGGCTCGCGAGTATCGCGAGAGGGACTTCCGATGACGGCAGTCTTGCTGCTGCATGCCACGCCATGGCAGATGGGCATACTCAGCGCCACCGGCACCAGCGCGGTTCTGATCTTCGGTCTTGCCGCGGGCGTCGTGGCGGATCGCATGAGGCGTCGTCCGCTAATGATTTTCACCGACGTCGCGAGGGCTATTGTGCTGATGACCGTACCGGTAGCGGCCCTGAGCGGGCAGCTCACGATGGTACAACTCCTTGTCGTCTCTGCGCTCACCGGACTCTTGAGCGTGCTGTTCGACGTTTCGTATCAGGCCTATCTTCCGACTCTGATCGGAAAAGAAGCATTGCTCGAAGGGAATCGCAAACTGGCGATGTCTGTGGCAGCCGCTGAGATTCTCGGACCAGGACTTACGGGTGTCCTGATTCAGCTTCTAACTGCACCCGTTGCAATCCTGCTCGATGCGGTATCGTTTCTGGTATCAGCCCTTTCCGTGGCTGCTATCCGACAGCCTGAGCCGTACGTTAAGAGTGCTTCCACCGGACTGCCCTCACGGGTGGAGTTGCTGGAAGGCTTGCGCGTGATCCGTCATAACCCGATGCTTCGCGCTCTGACTTTGCGAACAGCAACGGCATCTTTGTCTGGCGGCTTCTTTATGCCACTCTACATCCTGTTCGCGCTTCGCGTGCTGGGGCTGTCGACGGTGCAGCTTGGGGTCACCATAGCGCTGGGGGGCGTCGGAGCGATAACAGGTGCGTGGGTAACCAGGTATCTGGGTGAACGTTATCCCGCTGGAACTGTCTTCTTTGTATCAGCCTTCTTCATGGGAACGACCGTGCTCTGCATCCCCCTCGCTGCGACCTTTCCCGAATCCGGCTTGCTTTTCCTGTGCCTGGCGCAGTTCTTCGGCGATGGCGCATATTCTTTCCTGAACGTCTCAGAAACAACATTTCGTCAACGCGTGGTGGATGAAGCGGTTCTGGGGCGCGCAAATGCAGTGGTGCAACTTGCATCTCGGGGTATGTTGCCAGTTGGCGCTCTTCTGGGAGGTTACCTTGCAGATCGTGGCGGAATCACGCTTACCCTATGGCTCGGGGGAGTCGGCTATTTCCTGTCTTCGTTCTGGCTTCTGCCGTTGCTAAGGTATGTATCGCCGTCAGGTGAAACTATGGTGCATTCTAAAAGCATCTGACTAGTGGAAATGAACGAACTGTTTACTGCTGAAGCTGCCCTGGCGCTATTCACGCTGACAGCGCTTGAAATAGTGCTCGGCATCGACAACATAGTCTTTATCAGCATACTTGCGGGCAAGCTGCCGAAGGAGCAGCAAGCAAAAGCACGCACGATAGGTCTTGGCCTCGCCATGGGAACCCGGATCCTGCTGCTGCTGTCGCTCGCCTGGATCATGCGACTGACGGCTCCCTTGTTCACAATAGTGAATCAGGAAATATCAGGACGCGACCTGATTCTCGGACTTGGCGGGTTGTTCCTGATCTGGAAAAGTGTTCGCGAGATTCACGAGCAGATGGAGGGTTTCAGCGGCGGGGAACCGCGCGCCGCCGGGGCCCACACCTTTGGCGGTGTGCTGGTGCAGATCGCGCTGCTGGACATTGTGTTCTCCCTCGACTCGGTGATCACAGCCATCGGCATGGCAAATCAAATATGGGTAATGGTCGCGGCAGTGGTACTGGCCGTGGTCTTTATGATGTTTGCGTCCGGTCCGGTCAGCGCATACATTGACCGACACCCAACCTTGAAAGTGCTTGCCCTCAGTTTTCTACTTTTGATTGGAATGACATTGATCGGTGAAAGCCTCGACATGCACATCCCGAAAGGCTACATCTACTTCGCGATGGCGTTTGCCGTTTTTGTGGAAGTTTTGAATCTCAGGGTTCGCCACCCAAAGGAAGAACCTGGTCGCTCAGACGCAGTCTCGCGAGACCAGCTAACTCGGGGGTGAGAACTCGGGAAGTTTACAGGGCAGGGAAGTCTGGCGGAGAGGGCGGGATTTGAACCCGCGGTAGAGTTTTAGCCCTACGACGGTTTAGCAAACCGCTGCTTTAGACCACTCAGCCACCTCTCCGGCCTCATCAACGTTTTAACGATAACACAGGTCAACGTTTCTCAAACATACCGATCCACTGGACGTCGGGAACAAAGTCACTGACTTCCACAGCCCGGAAACCAAAACCTTCAATTTCCTTGACGAACTCGGCGCGAGTCAGCCGGATGTGCTGCATCGCACTGCGGCCGTCCATGGAGTGATCGTTTTTCTCGAACTCAATGACAGCCAGGCGTCCACCGGGCTTCAAGGCTACCGCGATACTATCCAGCATCTGTTGAGGGAAATCGAAGTGGTGATAGGCATCGAGAATGACAACACGGTCTACACTGGCCGAAGGGAGCTTCGCGCTCCTCTCGGTTCCCTGTATGAACTTCACGTTGCCCAATGGCTCGCCGAGCTTCCTCGCTTTGGCAAGAAAGTCCGGGAAAATATCCTCTGCGTATACGGTTCCCGAGGGTCCAACGGCACGGCTTAAGTAGGGAAGCAAATAGCCCACTCCGGTGCCGATGTCGGCCACGCTCATCCCCGGAGTCAGGCCGAGCCTCTTGACCAGTTCCTCTGGTTTCTGGCGTATGTCGCGGCCTTCGCTGGTGAGCAGCGCAGCCACCTGATTGCGCCCGGCTTCGTCCCGGTAACGCGCATTGGCTTCCTTTGCGATCTGTCCCGTTAGTGGCAGAACGACCGTTGCCAAAAATATTCCTGCAAGTCTCATAATCCGCTCTCCATAGGCATGATAAACGCAGGCTCCACCATAAAATCGAGGTCATTCATTTCTGCCACAGCTCCCCGGATCGCCTTTTCAGTAGACGGCTCAACAGTTATTACGAAAGGCAGATTGGACTTGGACTCCGATGGGAGTTGCAGAACGGCATCGAGACTGATGTGCTTGTCCGCCAAGATCGCGGCGAGGGAAGCAATAATGCCGGGCTGGTCTTTGACACGAAAACGCATGTAGTAGGGCAGGGTTTGGGTCGTGATCGGAATCGGCTTCCATGCTCCCAGACGGGGATGGGCGAACGGCGAAACGCGCTCCGGGCTCCCGGATCGAATTTCGCGAGCCACCCGCATCAGGTCGCTGACCACCGCGACACCAGTCGGGTGTGGACCGGCTCCCCGCCCATAGTAGAACGTATCGGCACCAAACAGACCCCTGACCCAGATTGCATTGTAGGCGCCTTGCACGCTGGCCAGAATCGTCGATTGCGGGATCAGCGCAGGGCGCACCGATAAAAGTAGACCCTCGTCGGTTTGCCGGCCGGTGCACAGCAGCCGTATCGTTTGGCGCAGGCGATGCGCGTACTGAAAGTCGATGGGCTGGATCCGGCGTATACCTTCTGCGTAGATATCCGCAGGGGTGATTTGCTCTCCAAATGCCAGCGCAGACAAAATCGCCAGCTTGTACCGTGCGTCATGACCGTCTACATCGGCGGCAGGATCGGCCTCCGCGTATCCCAGGCGCTGCGCTTCCGCCAGCACGTCTTCGAAGGCTCGCTCGCTCTTCTCGATCTCAGTCAGGATGAAGTTTGAAGTGCCGTTGAGAATGCCGTATAGAGTCTGGATGCGGTCCCCCGAAATGCCTTCACGCAACACCGCGTGGATAGGAATTCCGCCCGCTACACTGGCCTCCATTGCAAGGTTGATGCCAGCCCGGATCGCCTGATCCCACAACTCAGCTCCGGCAAGCGCCATGAGCTCTTTGTTTGCGGTGACAACCGACTTGCGCTGCTGAATCGCTTCCAGGATGACCTCGCGGGCAACTCCGGTTCCGCCGATAAGTTCGACCACGATGTCGACATCGGGATGGCAAACTACCTCACGCCAGTCCGTAGTCCGAAGAGCTCCCGCGAGCTGAGGAGGAAAGACTTTCTTGCTGACACTGGGACTGCAGAGCGCCTCCACTTTCAGGTCAAACCCAAGTTTCAGTGCGATCTGCTGTTGGTTTTCAGTTAGAACTGCGATCGTGCCCATTCCGACATTGCCTAGTCCGACAATGCCGACATTCACCCTCTGCATATAGAGTCAGGATATCGTTTCATTACGTCCCTATGACTGTGAATCCACGAATTCGAGTGCTCTTCCTGCTGATCGTCGTGACGACGCTTAAGGGGCAGGACGCCGGACCTCAATCGCCCACTCGGCCTGAAGATCCGAAACTGCCCGATGGCACCTCGCAGAGAGAGGCAATCCTGAAAGACGACCACGCCCGATCCTTGAAGGATGCTGCCGAACTTACCCGATTGGGAGAGGAGCTAACGACTGATCTGGAGAAAAATGATCGGCATGTTCTGAGCATTCAAACGCTGAAGAAACTGGACGAAATGGAAAGACTGATCCGGCGGATCCGGGGACGTATGAAGAGGTACTGATTGTCCAAAACAAAACCGCCGGATCGGTAAGATCCGGCGGTTTGAGAATGCAGATGGCTAAATCGTGCTATTCAGACTGCAGTTATTCGGCTTTAATTCCGCCGGTCTTGGCAGCCTGAGCGACGCGCTCGGCCTTGATTTTCTTAGTGTCCAGAGCCTTGGTGACGTAGTTGTCGGCGATGTCCACTTCTTTCTTGTACTCTTCTGGTGAGTCCAGAAGGTCGGCACGTTCCCGGTGAAGGAGGTTGAGGTAGGCCATTGCCTCGTCATACTCCGGATCGATAGCAAGGGCTTTCTCGAGGTTCTGAATGCCACCATCGACAGTGGAAAGCCACTCGCCGCGCATCCGCTCCCGCACTTTCTTGTCCTTGAGAGGACCGGGATCTTCCGGCTTCATGGTCAGTTCCCGACGGGCTTCCATCAACTTGGGATACCACTTGGCCCATGTGATCACGCCGAGGCTGTAGTACGCCGTTTTGTTGTTGCCATCCGCCTGAGCGAGCTTCTTGTACCATTCTGCTGCTTCGTCCAGTTTTTTGAACTTCTGCTCCAGAGGCTGGTTTCCCTGCGCTTCGTTGTAGTGGAGCGAAGCGAGTGACTCAATAGCGAGCGTGTTATTCGGCTCTTTCTCAAGAACCCGCAAAAACTCCTGCTCGGCAGCCTTGGCATTCTGGACGTTCTCCGGAGAATCGGCGCCAGGAATGTACTGACTCATGTAGGCAGTCGCGAGATACAGGCGCGCAGTACCGAACTCCGGGTCGAGTTCGACGGCTGCTTTGAAATGCTCGACGGCCACATTGTACTTGGCAGACTTAAATGCCTGAACGCCCTTGTTCAGGTTGTCGCGGGCTTTCAACTTCTCGCACCCAGTCGAGACAATCGCCAGCGCGCCAACCGATGCAACTAACAGAAAGTTGCGGACTGTCATCATTGCCCGGCCTCCATCTTTGCCGTCATCAGGCCGATCTTGTCGATACCTGCACCTTTGGCAATGTCGATCGCCTGGGCCACATCACGGAAGTCCAGAGAAGGATCGCCCTTGACGAAGACCACCCGTTCTGCGCGTGTCTTGAAGATTTCCTGCAGACGATCTCCAGCGCGCGTCGGATCGGTCGGCTCTGTGTTAATCATCCATTTGCGATCTTTGTCAATAATGATTACGACGGTGCGGTCATCCGACTGGCTTGGCGGCTGGTTCGGCGGTGGCGGCTGCGGAACCAGTGCCTCCAGGCCCTTCGGTGTGAGCGGCGTAATAACCATGAAGATGATCAGCAGCACCAGCAGTACATCGATCAACGGCGTGACGTTAAGTTCAGACTTAACGCCCTTGGAACCGCCAACTCCCATTCCCATAAAATTGCTCCCTGATTAAAACGTTGGATCGCCGACCGCGTGCAAAGCGGCCCTTACAGTCCCGCTGCAGGTGCGGCCGCAGTCGGAGCTTTTTCTACATCTTTCTGATTTTCTTCAGTCAACAACCCAATGTTGTCGACGCCTGCGGAGCGAAGGTTATCGACCACATCCACCACACGCTCGTAACGCGCCCGGGCATCAGCCCGGACATACACGGTCTTGTTGAGCTTACTGGTGAGCAGGTCTTTCACTTTGCCTGGAAGGACATCGGGCGGCATCTGATCGGTACCGAGATAAGTTTTTCCGTCTCTTGCCACAGCGACGAGGACCGCATCTTCCTTATCGGCGTCCTGCATCGGGCTCGGATTGTTGGCCTTCGCCATATCCACCGAGATACCTTTGGAGAGCATCGGCGTGATCACGATAAAGATGATCAGTAGCACGAGCATCACGTCCACCATCGGCGTTACGTTTATGTCGGCTACCGGATCCGGAGCTGTGCCTTTTTTGCCTGCCATTTAAGTTCTCCTGCCTGCTATCTGTCGTGCTTACTTGTCTGCTGAAACCACGGCGCGTAAGTGGGTGCGGCGGAGTAGCTGATCCGCCGCATCGAACTCAACTCGCTACGGTCCTGTCAGGAAGATACTATTTACGAACACCAGCGCGCTGCGAACGCTTGATGAAGTAGTCAATCAGTTCGGAGCTGGAATTTCCCATCTCGACGTCCATGGATTCCAGACGCGAACTGAAAAGGTTGTACATCCACACCGCAGGAACGGCCACGAACAGACCGACGGCGGTGGTGACCAGTGCCTCGGAGATACCGGCTGCCACTGCGCCAAGGCCTGCCGACTTTTCCGTCGCGATGCCTTTGAACGCGTTGATGATTCCGACCACCGTCCCGAACAAGCCAACGAAGGGCGCGGTGGATCCAATGGTCGCGAGGCTCGAAACGCCGCGCTTCAGCTCGGCGTGCACGATTGCTTCGGAACGGTCCAGAGCGCGCTTGGAAGCTTCGATCTCTTCACCTGGGATCTCGTTGCTGTCCTGGTGTGCGCGGAACTCCTGTAGCCCTGCTACGACTACCTTGGCCAGATGGCTCTTCTTGTAGCGGTCGGCGATCTTAATGGCTTCGTCAAGCTTTCCTTCGCGTAGCGCACCGGCGACCGCGGGCGCAAATGCCCGGGACTGTTTACGCGCCGCGTTAAAGGCGAGAAGACGATCGATCATGACGCCGATGGACCATGCGGACATGATAAACATGACAATCACGACGGCCTTACCGAGCCAGGTCATTTGATTCCACATCGACAACGGGTCAAAGCCAACGGCCCCTTCCTGAAGCAGCATCAAAGCCCAAATCTGAATGGTTGCAAGCATGTTTTAGTTCTCCTGCGAGTTGAGTAATTTCCCTGTATTTTCTGACTAACTTGTGACTAATTTCGCCCTTACTGCTTTTACTGCGACAACGTGAAGTTCACATCGATCTGGGTGACGACTTCAACAGGTTCGGTGTTTAACAGCGTTGGCTGGTACCGCCACTGGCGCACTGCTTCGGTTGCTGACGGAACCAGCAGAGGATGTCCGCTGACCAGCGTCAAGTTCTGAATTGTTCCGTCCTTACCGATTACTGCGTTAAAGCGCACGACGCCCTGAATGCGCGCCTGACGTGCCAGCGGCGGATACTGTGGCTTCGGCTGGTTCAGCAGCTTGGCAGCTTGTACGTTTCCACCAACACGAATCTGCTTGGGCGTTACCGGCTTGGGAGCCTCCTTGGGAGGCGGAGGAGGTGGCGCTGCACTCGGAATAGATCCGATGATGCCTCCAATCACACCACCGGGGGTTCCACCCGGTATTCCTCCAGGGACGCCACCAACCACACCGGCTACCGCGGCCGGGGGAATATCCTCTTCCTTGATCATGGCGATATCTTTGGGAATCTGCTTAGGTGCCATCAGACGACCCGCATCGAACTGGCGGACGATCTTTGGTTGCACCTTCACCTGGACAACCGCTGCCGGTGGAGGAGGCGGCGGTGGAGGTGGAGGAGGCGCCACAAGGAAGCTGTTCAACTGAGCCTTGGGAAGCGACTCCGTATAGATCAGCGGAATCAGTACCGCCACGATAACCAGAGAGACCTGAATCAGGAAGGATACGAAAACCGACGACGCCTTCCTGGTCGAGTTCTCTCCCTCTACAAAAGACTGTTCGAACATGGGAGACCACCCTTTCCACCGGGACATCCACAGGCCCCGGCAAGATTTTAAGTTACTTTACCGCTTTCGCCGGCGCTCGCCGGGCACCGCCCGTACCAGCGGCTGTTGCCGCCGCCTGCTTGCGTTTCTCGATGAAGTTTCGCCAGAACACGAGAATCGGACTGGCGATGAAGATCGACGAGTACGTTCCAACAATGATGCCAATTACCAGAGCAAATGCAAATCCATTTAGTACTGTGCCGCCAAACACCCACAGCGACAAGGCTGTCAGAAACGTCAGACCGGAAGTCAGGACCGTGCGGCTGAGGGTCTGATTGATACTCAGATTTACCAGCTCTTCAAAGCCCATCCGTTTGTTCAGCTTCAAGTTCTCGCGTATCCTGTCAAAGACCACGATGGTATCGTTCATCGAATAACCAATCAGCGTCAGCAGAGCCGCTATCACCGTCAACGAGATCTCTTTGTTGAACAGGGAGAACAATCCAACGGTGATGATCGTGTCATGGAACACTGCAATCACGGCAGCCAGTCCATAAATCCACTCGAAGCGAAAACCAATATACACGAGCATGCCCAGCAGTGCCCACAAGACTACATAAAAAGCCTGCTTTTGTAGCTCGCGCCCCATCTTGGGTCCAACCACCTCGACATTTCGTATCGAGTACGGGGCGAGGGTCGCTTCCTGCTTCAGTACCTGGATTACCTGAGACGTCACGCCCGGTGTGCCTTGCAACTCATCGAAAGTCCGGATGATACCCGAGCGCGGTGGAGTGTTGCGAAATTGATAGATCGAGGCTACCAGCTCCGCCGTCTGCTCACTGGTGAGGCTGACACCCGCCGCGGCGAGAGGGCCCCGAAGCCGGTCGACAACTGCCAGCTGGCCGGAGTTGTTCACATCGATCTTGCCAGGCTCTTTCTGAACGTACGTGGCGGTCAGCGTCTCCACGATAAGCTCGCGAGCCCGGACCAGTTCGCGCTCTTCCCGCATCTCCGTCCCGATGATAATCTCATTCGTGCCGGTGATTTCCTGAATCTCCGGACTCCCGCCCGGGAGCTTGCTTCCCAGCGCAGCCCGAAGTTTCTCCACGTCCGGCCTGTCGGCAAACTTGACGTACACCAAAGCACCGCCTTTCAGATCGATGCCGTATCGCGGACCGCCCCGTGCAAGGAGGCTCACAAGACCTGCGGCCGTGAGAAGCAGCGAGGCAATGATGAAAGGCCACTTCCTGCCGAGGAAGTCAAAGTTCGTACCTCTAAATAACTCCATTACGCTTACAGTCTTCCTACCGGCTCTATTTCCCTAGACACCGGACACATTTAATGAGTTCCCTGCTGACGTTACCGAAATGTCACAAATTCGTGACCGCTCGGGATAAATTAGCCCTCAACGAGCCGCTCAGATGCTGAGCCGAGGCTGACGGCTCCCCGACAACTCCCAGTCGAATATGAACTTAGACACGAATACCGCAGTGAATACATTGGCCAGTAAACCAATTACCAGGGTCACGGCGAAGCCCTTGACCGCACCTGTTCCAAAAAGAAACAGGAACAGACACGATACGACCGTTGTGACGTGCGTGTCCACTATCGTTACGAACGCCTTGCTAAATCCCGCATCCACCGCTGCAAATACCGCTTTACCCGCCCGCAGCTCTTCTCGGATACGCTCAAAGATCAGCACATTGGAATCGACGGCCATTCCGATCGTAAGAATCACACCAGCAATTCCGGGCAGCGTCAGAACTGCGCCAAACCAAGCCAGTGCGGCGATAAGAATCAACGCATTCAGGACCAGGGCAAGAGTGGCGTTAATTCCGCTTCTCTTGTAATAAATCAGCATCACCGCAACCACCGCGGAGATACCCACCAGGCCGGCAATCAGACCGTCACGAATGGAATCGGCACCGAGCGAAGGCCCCACGGTGCTCTCCTGAAGGTACACAAGGCTGGCGGGAAGCGACCCGGCGCGCAATACCAGCGCGGTATCGGAAGCATCCTGCTGTCCACCCATATTTTCGATGACTCCAGTGTCACCGATCCGCGCATTGATCGTGGGCGCAAGACGCCACTGGTTGTCGAGAACGATCGCCAGACGGTTGCCAATGTTTGCTTCAGTAAATCGCTCAAAACGTTTTGCCGCGTCCTGAGTCAGAACGAATTGCACTTCCCAGCTTCCGGTCTGGCTCTCCATTGGCTTGGCGTCCCGCAGATCTGTTCCGCGAATCGCGGGCGTCCTGGTGGTCAGCAGCCACCCGTTGTTACGCTCCCCGCGGTCAGCGCCTTTAATCAGCTTGGTATTGAATGGAAGAACCCCGCCGTGTTTGGCGCGCGCTTCCTCCTCGGTGGAAAACGGGCCGTCTTTCACTTCATACAGTTCAAGTACAGCGGCGGTTTGCAGAATCTGTTTAATGCGAGCCGGATCGTCCACACCGGGCAACTGGACCAGGATCTCGCCCTCTGCGTCCTGCCGCCCTCGGGGTTGTACCGCCGATTCGGAGAGGCCCAAGCCGTTGATACGAGTCTCGATCGTGTTGATCGCTCTCTGCACCGTGTTGCGACGCAACTCCAGCGCATCGGTGGGTTTTAGCCCAAGGCTGTACTCGTTACCAGCGCTGCTGCTGAGGGTCCAGTTGGGGAACCGGTCGGTAGCAATGGAACGAAACTGACCGGCCTTTTCCGGAGGCACACCCTTGACCAGGATTTTTACCTGATCCGCAGTTTCGATCGTCGTTGGCTCAGTGTTCTCCAGTGTCGTGTACTGGATACTTGCCTTGCTCAGCTCTTCTTTCAAACGCTCGACAACCTGCTGCGCCTCTGCGATGAATGCATCCTGTACCTGCACCTGGAGAACAAGGTGACTCCCGCCCTTGAGGTCCAGACCCAGACGGATGTTGCGGTTCCAGTTGTCGCGCAACTCTTCCATCGACTTGGGAATCCCGATGATTCCGTAGATGCAAACCAAGATAACTGCCACAATGGCGGCAGCTTTAACTCGCAAACTCTGCGTCATGCTTATATTTTGACTTTCTTAGCTTTTCCCGGAGATTACGCCGGCAACGGCGCTGCGGGCGACCTGAATCTTGACGTTGTCTGGCTTAATTCTCAGAACCAGCGTATCATCATCCACCGTTACAATTGTGCCGATTATGCCCCCGGTTGTCTGGACGACATCCCCGCCTTGCAGGGCTGCAACCATCTCTTTCTGAGCTTTCTTTTGCTTCTGCATTGGCAGAAACAGCAGGAAGTAGAAGATGCCGAAAATCAGAATCATCGGCAACACACTGATCAGCGTGTTGGTCTGGCCTGGCGTTCCTAACTGCAACAGAAATGATACAGCGGTCACGATGAAAGTGGTCCCTTAACCTCGCAGTGGCTTGCTTCAGAATTCACTGATGTCAGAAGCTCGTCTCACGCTTGCGGCTCGGATACTGTTGAGATATTGGGGGAAGGTCCCTGACCTGATAGCCTCTCGCATCTCTCGCATGATGTCAAGATAACGGCGCAGGTTATGAATCGTAGCGAGCGTCGCATAGAGCATTTCCCCGGCAAGAAACAGATGGCGCAGGTAGGCCCGGCTAAAGTTGCGGCAGGTATAGCAGCCGCATTTCTCGTCCGGAGGAAGTGGATCGGCCCGGTAGCGCGCATGCTTGATCACCAGCCGTCCTTCTGACGTATACAGCCTTCCTGTTCTGGCTTCCCGGGAGGGGAGAACACAATCCATCATGTCAACGCCGCGCGCCACGTACTCCGGCAACTCCTCCGGAAGACCAACGCCCATCACATACCGCGGCTTCTCCGGGGGCAGCAGGGGGGCGGACGCCTCAACCATTTCCAGACTCAGAGGTCTGGGCTCGCCGACGCTAAGACCTCCGATGGCGTAACCCGGGGCGTCCAGCTCCAGCAAATCTTGAACACAGGCGGCCCGGAGGTCCGGAAACATCCCACCCTGAACGATGGGAAACAAAGCAAACCTCTCTGTGTCGGCGACCTCGCGATGTCTCTGGAAGCACCGTCGCGCCCACCGCACCGTGCGATCGGTAGAGAGTTTGGACTCTGCATGGCTCGATCCATACGGCAGGCACTCGTCCAGCACCATGGCGATGTCGCTGCCCAGCGCCAGTTGAACATCCACGGTAGATTCCGGTGTGAACATGTGGGAACTGCCATCCAGATGGGACTGGAACAAAACGCCGTCCTCGCTGATCTTGCGCAGCTCCGTAAGGCTGAATACCTGGAAGCCACC
>JACMLA010000737.1 GCA_014379815.1 Bryobacteraceae bacterium
CGAGATCGCTTTGGATCCGTTTAGTCCGTCAGCAAGCCTGATCCGGAACGCGCTGTTGAAACAGTAAATGTGCGCGGGTTGCCCGCCTGGCGGGAAGCGTCGCAGCACGAGAGGGTGCGTAATTGTCTTCACGCGTTCTCCGCCTCCCGCCAGGAGGATGAAGTGTCCCACAGGATAGCAGGAATTGATGTGCACAAAAAACTTCTGGTTGTGGTCGTGGTGGACACCGCCAGCCCGGAAACGGTGTTGGAGTCCCGCCGGTTCGGAACCGGTCACTTCGAACTGGAGCAATTGCGTGCGTGGCTCTGTGAACTCGGGGTGACCGAGGCAGTAATGGAAAGCACCGCACCATACTGGAAACCGGTGTGGCTGGAACTGGAACCGCACTTGCAACTACACCTGGCGCAGGCACAATCCAGTCGGGCGCCAAAAGGACGCAAGGCTGATTTCACCGATGCCCGGCGCCTGGTACGGCGGCTGGTCGCCGGCGAGTTGTTGCTCAGCTTCGTGCCAGAGCCCGAGCAGCGGCAATGGCGAACGATGACTCGTGCACGCCTACAACTTGTGCGCCAGCGGGTGCAACTGCAAAACCAGATCGAGAGCCTGCTGGAGGAAGGCCGAATCAACCTTAAAAGGGCGGTTGAAGGCTCGCTTATGCCATCTTGAATCCAACAGGGGGCGTTTCCACCGCTCGGACTAGAGGGAAAGCGCGTACCACGGCGAGGAGGATGAGGCGCCATCGCTCGACAGGTTTCAAGTGCTCCGCGATTGATCGGACGTGGCTCAGGAAGCCGGTCACAGCCTTCATAGCGACCTGGATCTTGTTGGCCGCGGCGTGCAAACTGGTCAGGGTCAACGTAGATTGATTGCTGTGACTGGTCTTGCGCCCGATGGCGTGCAGCAATAGCGGCCGGGAAGTAATCGCTTCGGCGCGTTTGTTGGGAGTCGACAGACGCGTGAACAAGCTCCACCAGTTATAGACCAAGGCGACGAACAGGGTCATCCTCTCGCTGCGCGCATGATCGTGAGTGGTAAAGCCCAGCCAGCCCCATTGATTTTTCAATTCGTCGAAATTGTTCTCCGCATCGCCCCGGTCGCGGTAGTGTTGGGCCAGCGTGAATAGGTCGTCTTCCAGGCTCGTCACCAGGACGGCGTTTTCATAGAGTACCGTGCCCTCTCGCACCCACCCCATGTCCAGTTCCATCTGTGCCTTGCGGCGGCCTTTGCCTTGGCGCCTGGCCACCACCAGATCTTCACGCAAGGGCCGCCGCAAGAGGATGATCCGCCGCTTGTTGCTCCAACCGGCCAACCGCACTTCACTCCAAGTCCCCTCCCAGCCTTGGCCCGCAGACTCCCATTGATCCGTCGCGAAGCTGCCCGCCAGTAGTTCCTTGATCCTTGCGCTTTGGCGAATCTTGAATAAATACGGCTGATCGCGCTGTTCGGCTTCCTCCATCATCCGCTCGCTGCCCCACCCTATGTCGCCTCGCAGAAAGACCGGCCGCGACGCACGCGGCAACCCATCGAAATATTCCCAGAAGCCCGGCTGCGCGTGGCTTGACGCCGCTTCGTTGCCCGCTTGTACTTCAACACCCAATACCAAACGCAACTGCGCGATCAGATAGGTGTGCACCACATGCGAGGGTCGTCCCGGCTTAGTTGGGTTGTAGCCTTTGACCGCCTTCTCTTGCTTGCCATACAACGGCTTCACCGTGCTATCCAGATCCATCACTCAGGCATGCTCCAGTAAGGGTTCGTAGGTCTGGCGCAGATGCCGCCTTAGCCAGCGCAGCGTTTCCTCCGGCGAGGCCTGCTTGAACGCCCTCCGGGCCGAGTCTTCGCTCATCCCCTTCCGCATTCCGAGCAACTCGGGATTGACCCCGTCCCCGCGCAGGCCAGTGATGTGCGCGTAACGTGACTGCCCCGCCAGCACGCTCATCAACAACGTGCCGAGGACGTCCACCTGGCTCGGCGCGTTCGGGCTCCTATAACGCAGCGGACAATCCGCCACAAACCCGTCCCAGAGGCCCGAGGTCTTTAGGAAATCGATGAAGACCGGCATCTGACCCATCGCCGTCACTGCCGCCGAATCGTCCCAGCGGATCCGTAGCTTACCCGCGTAGGTTTCCACTGTGCAGTTCTCTGGTTCCGCTGCTACCCCAGCTTTTTCAAGCTCACCCTCTGGGTGACCTCGCTCCCCTGCCTTCTCCAACGACATGTCCCTTTGTAGCAAAGAGTTCTGCCGTTATGTTCTTCCTCCAACTGCCGTTTTTAGGTTCAAAGGCTGTTCCGAAAATCGATGCTTTAAGTTGCAGGGCGACAGCCGACATTAACACCGAGGCGGCCGAGGGCTCTGATATGGTGCCGGATTCTGCGCTGTTTGTGCCGTTCCTCAGGGGGGCCACCCCGTTCTTGGTACGGCGTTCCAGTCGCGAGCACATGGTACACGAGTACGACCAGGTTGTGAGCGACCGCAACGATTGCCCGCTTCTTGCCTTCGGCGGCCAAGCGCCAGAATTTGCCTTTCAAATAACAATCCTTTTTCATCGAGGCAGCCCACGCACATTGAGTCATGGTTGTCCGTAGCCAACGATTTCCACGCGTCGTACGCACACTTTTCTCCTTTCCCGCGCTACGCCGATTCCCGGGACACAGTCCCGCCCAGGAACTCAAGTGTGCTGCCGATGGAAACGTACTTACGTTCGGCCCGATCTCTGCCAGTACGGTCATCGCCGAATCTTGCTGAATGCCGGGCACAGTTTTGATCAACTCTAACGCTGGTCCAAATCCGGCAGTTTCGATGTGGCGTAGAATGTCACCATCCAGTTGCAATAGTTGGCGATCCAGAAATGCGAGATGCTCCAGGCTATAACGAATCATCCGTCGATGATGATCACTCAATCGATGTCCTTCGAGAGCAGCCCTCAACTCCGGAATCTTACTTCGTGCCCGACCTTTGGCAAGTTCCGCAATGTCTTCAGCGGATGCCTTGCCCTCTAGTAATGCTTCTAGCATCAACTGTCCCGAGACGCCGAATGGATCAGCTAGCACGCTTGCCATCTTCACATTTGCATCTTCCAAGATCTTCTGTATGCGGTTACGTTCGCTGGTTGAATCGTTGAGCAACTGCCGGCGCAAACGCGTCAAATCCCGCAGTTGGCGTACTGTCCTGGGAGGGATGAAGCTAGGACGTATAAGGCCGTGACGTAGCAGATGAGCGAGCCACCGACTGTCTTGTGGATCGGTCTTATGACCTTTACGACCTTTCACGTCTTCGGCATTCGCCAGAATGACCGTAAGACTTTCCTCCAAGACGTTGAACACCGGCTTCCAGTAGGAGCCTGTGCTTTCCATCGCCACGTGGGTGCATTCTTCCTCCACCAGCCACTGGCGTAAATGTTCCAAGGCCCCATTCGTTGTGCCGAACGTGCGAATTTCTACTCGCGGTTCCTGGTCGAGCGGGCCAATCATAATACAAACCACGACGAAGGTCTTGCCCACGTCGATGCCAGCGCCGCGTTCGACGATTGCTGGGATCATAAAGTGCCTCCTTGCCGGAGGGGGCCGCCGTCTCGGGCAAGAAGCTGTTCCACGGGCTTGATTAGCACCAGTCGGGGGTGCCTGCACGGCGGCCTGATCAGGTTCTGTTACGGGGTGTAACCACCAATGCCCATAGTGACCTCACCCTCGGCAGGTTTATATTAGCGCTCATTTTCATCGTCGGGAGTGGCCGCTTGCGGCCATGGTAGTTCTGTTGCAAACATGTCAGAACACTCATGCGTAGATGCCGAACAGCTTATTAAAGAGGTGAGTTTCACCAGCGACGCCGGGCTCGAGCAGGATGCATTGCAATTTGCGGATCATGCGCATCGCTTCGATGCCCTTCAGGGTCGCGTAAGCGGTCTTGGCTGACTTAAAGCCAAGCATGGACCGGATGCGTCTTTTGATGGCTCCGTGATCGGCTTCTAACCTATTGTTTAGATACTTCACTTGGCGGTGATCGACTGAGTCATCGAGAATCTTCGCAGTTTTCAGTTTACGGATGGCCTCACCGTACGCAGGATTTCGGTCGGTGTTGATGACAGCTGGTCCCCAATTCCGACGTAAGCGGACGGCCTTGGCGAGGAAGCGCCGCGCAGCTGCGGCATTCCGTCGCTGCGACAGATA
>JACMLA010000738.1 GCA_014379815.1 Bryobacteraceae bacterium
AGGGAGGAGGGCGTCCTTTGCGCGTCGCGTTCTGTCAAGTGCGTAAACCAGCGCTGCTTCTGAACCGCGCATAGAGAAGGGGCAGAGCTAGCGCCATCAACGAAAGGCTCGTTGGTTCGGGAATTGAAACGTGCGAGATGGTTAGGCTCATTATGCCCGTGTCCAGGGAAGTAAGAGTGGTTGGCCCACCGATATATTCGAAGCCTGATGGGGTGTTGAAGCTTCCGAAAAAAGACCGCGCGGCATATGTTCCCGGTGCCGAAGGCAGGCCCCCATCTATGTTGAACGCAAATGCTCCTTGTTCAAAGCCAGGACCTCCGACACCGATGCTACAGGAGCCAAACATGCCTCCACCAGAACCGAGGAACGCAAATGCCGTTCCAAATGTGAAGCACCCAAGATTCAGCCCGGCGGAATCAGCCACATCGGCTTTACCTCGGGTCATCATCCAGCTATTGACACCATCCGTGAGGGTGAACGGCGTGAGAGCTAGCGAAGAACCGGCCGTCGCGTAGGTGGGGTACGTGAACGAAAACGAGAAATCCTGAACTGGCCCAGCGGTGCGGCTGTAGGTGAAGGCATACATCACGTCCGCGTGACAGATCGCTGGGCAGAATGCCAGGGTCGAGGTGAGTGCGAGTCGAACCAGTTTGGACATGCAAGAAACGGTATCATGACCAAACATTGGCTCGCAATATGCAGCGCAACTGCCTCTATATCGCGTAGTGTCCAAATATGGAATCGGACGCTGTGCGCGTTTACACACCGGTGTGTCGAAGGCGTTCGTTGCAGAGGTCGAGAACCATCGAATGGAAAGTGCAGTCAAACCAGCGGAGAAGGGCATTTAAGTCCCGATCGTCAGGCCAGACGGACGGAACCCGATACCAGCCCTCTAACTGCTCGGCAAAGATGTCTTCGCTCACCTCAGCAAGATGTTTCAGGGCGTCTTTGTCAGCTTCCCACTCCGGCAAAAGATATACGGTTGGCTCCAATTGCAGATCTTCCAGTTTCAGATTCGCGCTCGAGGGATCGACTCGGTGCAGCCAGTCCAGGAATGGCTGTGCCGGTTTCACACTAACTGCAGAGCGGTTGACAGTGGCCATTTGCACGTGACTCAGGCGGCAGCCCGGTAATAGTAATTCAGCATCCCGCCAAGACGGGCATGGCGTTGCACGATGCCTGTATTGGTGACGTGATCCGGTTCCGGACGAATCAGAAGGTTGTCTAGCCCCTGATGGTTGCGTTCGCTGTGATAGTGGGCAACGAAGTTGCGAATTGCTGTCCGTAATGAACTTTCGCCAAACAGGATCAGCTGTTCCAGGCAGCTTTCCTTGATGCTGCGCACGAATCGCTCGGCGTATGCATTCAGATTCGGGCTCCGCGGTGGGAGTTTGACCGATTCGACGCCAGGCCCTTTGAGCGTGCTCAAAAACTCCGCCGTGAAGAGCGGGTCGCGGTCATGGATCAAGTAACGCTTGCCAGTGAGCAAGCCGTCGATTGAGTCGGTCAGGTTTCGCGCAATCTGGTTCATCCACAGCCCGTTGGCCATGGACGCAATCCCGGCCACCTCGACCCGTCTGGTGGATAACTCGATAAAGAACAGGACGATGAATCGCTGCAGCCCCTTGGCGGTCCAGACCTCGACCGTGAAGAAGTCCGCTGCTACAATCAGGTCCCAGTGCTGCGTCAGGAACTCCTGCCAAGTCTTCTTCCGACCGCGCTCGGGTGCAGGTTCGATACCATGCCGCTTCAGGATATTGGCAACAGTGCCACGCGCTAGGTTGTGTCCCACGTTTGACAGTGCACCGACAATCCGGGTGTAGCCCCAGCTCCGGTTCTCGCGGGCCAACTGCACCACCAGTGTTTCGACTTCATCCTGAGTGCGTGGTCGACCCGGACTACGCTTGGCAGTGCCGTCGTACTTGCGCGCAATTAGTTTCCGATGCCATGCCAACAGCGTCTCAGGCGTGACAATCGTTGCCAGGTTCGTCAAAGCGCGTCGGCCGAGTCCTTTCGCTCTGACCGCGAGCCGGCGACGCTGGTCGTCACTGAGACGAAGTCGGCTACCACCGAGTTGCTCACGCAGTACGCGGTTCTCCTCACGCAGATAGTCGATCGCCTGTTGCTGCTGTTGGTTCATCCAACCAGCGATGGAAATGAGCACGAACCGGAGCGGATCAAGAACGCGACACACGCTTAAAACCCTATCGTGCTCCCAAACTCTTTGAAGCAATATACGTCGGTTTTCAGCGCGTTTTAGTTCTTGAACAATACGGGTTGCAACTCCACGACCAGTACAGCGTGACGCTGTTCCGCAACATCCGCCTACGCGCTCGGTAGTCTGGCTAGTTGTGAATCGGCCGCCTCCGTCGAGGCATTGATGGACCGCGCGAAACCTTATTTGCTGCCGGAAGTGAAAATCGCAAGGCTGCAAGTTCGCGGTATTCTTACTGCGATGAATAAAGTCGTCCCCGGTCGCGAGTCCGTTTGGGACTACCCGCGCCCTCCACGCATCGAACCATGTCTCCAGCGACTTATCGTGGAGCTCAATGGCGAGACGGTAGCCGACACCAGCCACGCCTACCGCGTCCTCGAAACCAGTCATCCTCCCACCTACTACATCCCGCAAGTGGACGTGAAGATGGAGCTGCTAAGGCCGAACACCAACCGTACCTTCTGCGAGTACAAAGGCGATGCCGGTTATTGGGATATCCGCGTAGGTGAAAGGACTTCTACAGCGGCTGCCTGGAGCTACTCTTCGCCGCGCCAACCGTATCGAGTTTTGCGCGATCATCTCGCCTTCTATCCCCACCGCGTAGACGGCTGTTTCGTCGACGGCGAGCGGGTTCTTCGACAGGAAGGTGACTTCTACGGCGGCTGGATTACCTCGAACCTTATCGGCCCATTCAAGGGCGGCCCTGGGAGCCGCGGCTGGTAGTTTGTTCTGCCTTGAGTGTCTCCGCACACTAGACTGTATTCGTGCCCGCATTTGTCAGGAGTGTCATTATTGACGCGCCCGTAGACCATGTATTTCGCTTCCACGAACGAGAGGATGCCCTCTCTCTGTTGACGCCCGCGTTCCCGCCGGTTCGTGTAATCAGTCGAATTGGCGGTATTGAGACCGGCGGCCGAGTGGTACTCCGGGTTGCCGTCTTCGATTGGGTTGCGGTTCATACTGCCTATGAAAGGAACCGGCTGTTTGTCGACCAACAGATCCAGGGACCTTTTGCGAAGTGGGTCCACCGCCATGAATTTGAGCCTGCCGGGACCAAGACTTGTTTGACGGATCGCGTTGACTATGAATTGCCCGGCGGCTCACCGGTCAACCGGATTTTCGGATGGATGGTGAATCTGGGTCTCCGCAACATGTTCGCCCACCGTCATCGCGTGACCAAAAAGGTCTGCGAAGAACATTCTGTGGGCGAGTCCTTATGAGCGAAACCCAATCCTGTCTGATCGTCGGGGCTGGCATGGCGGGCCTGACGGCGGCAGGCGCGCTGCGGGCCAGAGGATGGGCAGTCGTGCTGCTCGACAAGGGTCGCGGGGCCGGGGGTCGAATGGCGACCCGGCGGATCGGAGAGAGCGGCCTCGACCATGGCGCGCAGTTCTTCACGGTGCTGGATGCCCGCTTCCGGGACGCAGTCAACCGATGGGAGCGGGCCAACTGGGTGGCGCCATGGTTCGCTGAAGGTGGGCACG
>JACMLA010000739.1 GCA_014379815.1 Bryobacteraceae bacterium
CCAGCGAGGTAACTGATGGCAAAGTCGTCCGCATGAAGAAGGCATATCCCATCTACGATGGCAAATACAAGGAAGCGATCCAGGCTGTCCGCGAGTTCCTGAAGCAAGTACCCAACCTCTAGCTAATCGGCCGCAATGGCATGCACCACTACAACAACCAGGACCATTCTGCACTAACCGGTATCCTCTCAGCTCGTAACATACTGGGCGAGAAACACGACTTGTGGCAGGTCAATGTCGACGAGGATTATCACGAGAAAGGTTTTGCTCGTGATGATCTGGAACGCCTTCGCAAGACCCAGCCGAGAGTACCTGCACGTTTAGGCAGTTCCCCGGGTCCTGAGCTGGCCGTTCGGAATTTCAGACAACTCCGTCCTTCAGCGTCATAGACAGATGCTGCTCCAACCGGTCGTAGCTAGCTGCCATCCCGCGCTCCATACCTGACTTGCTCGCTGTGTCGCGGGCTTCTCGTGACTCGTAAAGAATCGTGATTGTCACTGTGGTGATCTCGCCGTGCTCCACGAACGTGCTGGTGTCCAAAGCATCACCAGAGTACCAGGATTCGTCAAAACTCTCTGTAGCCACAAGCCGTTCGGGCGACACGATCTCGCGAAAGGTACCGCCCATGCCCATATCGGGAACGCCGGGCTTGCGCCACACATACCGGTATGTTCCGCCAATCTGCAAATCGATTTCGCAGACCGGCATCGTCCAGCCGGATGGACCAAGCAGCCAGCGCCTCACCAGATCGGGTTTGGTGAAGGCGTCAAATACCATCCTGCGCGGCGCGTGGAAATCGCGCGTCACTCGGACCTCGCAATCGGATGGAGTGGATACCGAAAAACTGGCTGGATAGAACATCTGGGCTCCTATAAGTTCGTCAGAGTTGACATCGGGTAGATAACCAGTTGGTTGCATAACCAAAAGGTATTCTAATATCGGGAGCCTGTCAAGGTCTACGGCTACACCGGAAGCGTTTTACTTCGCCTCACCTTGCTCTTCCAGAAGTAAAGTGCCATCCCTGCAACAAAGGAGAGTCCGCTGTAGAAGTAGTACAGCAGATGAAACGGTATCGCAGCCAGAGCGTACAGCTTGCCCAGTGTGTGGCAAGGAACGCATAGAATTTCCAGTTCAATACCAGCACTGACGCCAGCAGGAATGTCATCAGGCTTATCCACAGGTTCAACGGTAGGTGAGCGACGATGATGCCAACTGTCACGCCGAGGTACAGTCCGTACAGCAAACCCGTTAGCTGTCGCCAGAACTGATTGTGATATGCGTGCTGATACCGCAGTGATAGAAGCAGGTACGACATGCTCACCAGCGCCAGCAATGCGAGACCGTGATAATTTGTCCCTGCAAACAGGACTGCAATCCCAAGCACGGATAAGAACAGGACGACGGGACGGACATCCGGCCGGCGTGACGAACGTTCAATCCAGTAGGTGTTCAACAGGGCGAAGAGTACGCCGAGGACCGGCACAATCAGATGCAGGCCGTGATCGATCGCAGCCGCGACACTGGTGAGCGCAGCCAGACAAACTAAAGCCACGCTCAGCCTCTGGCTATGCCGGAGATTCAGATCGTTCGGCATACGCCGATGCTCCATAATCAACTCGGTCCAGGGAATCGCCCTGTCGAAGATATCCGTCTTCAACATTCCCCGAAGCGTCCACTGCTTCAGGTGCTTGACTGTGATCTCCGGATCCAGCAGCAGCTTGCAACCCCCCTGCTTCAGTCGATAACCGAGTTCGATATCTTCAATCGCCGGGCGACCGTACTTGTTGCTAAAGCCGCCGTTAGCAAGAAACAGGTCGCGCCGGATCGCTCCGCAGCCGCTCCAGAAAGTACTCGCTTCGCGTTGCCCGGTCGTATGAAAGAAGGCGTGCATCAGGTTGCGGTATTGAGAGAGAAATCCCGGATGTGCTGGAGAGTGATCGTAGCTCCCCATGACTGCCACGAGATCCGTGTCAGCGTTGAATTTCCCGAGGACAAGCCTGATGGTGTCTGGCGCAACTGCCACGTCGGAGTCGACAAAAAAGATAATCTCTGCCCGCGCTTGTTTAGCTCCAAGATTTCGGGCCAGCGCCGGACCGCCCCGTGCCTGCGTGAAAAACACACGAGCTCCCAACTGGCGAGCTATCTCCGCAGAATCGTCCGTAGAGCCGTCATCGACGACGAGTACTTCAAAGGCGTCCGCCTCGGACACGGCAAGTGCCCCGAGACAGACTTCAAGGTACGCCCTACAGTTATAAGCCGGTACGATGACCGAGATCGCTGGCTTCGACCCGGAATCTGCGGCAGAGCCGTCCGAAGAGTGTGGCGCGATCACCCCTTAGCGTAACCGTTCCGTGCAGGAATGATCGCAGCTATTGGTACCGGGTACGAGTACCTGTTGTCCTGCAGTTAGAACTTCAGGACAACCTTATCTCCAGGCTGGGTTGACAGTCCTATAGCAGCCCATGCCTGCTGCACACCAGCATGCTCGGACGACTGCGCGCCGAACAGATCTTTCGCTGCGTTAAGGTAAGCGCTTCGAGCATCGACATAAGACGGTTCCGGCGGCATGTACGCCGTGGTCGCCAGATACCAGATACGCGCCGCCTTCATCACGCCAATGCCATTGGTTCCTTTGGGTCGGAATTTGCTATACAGAGGGTTCGCAGGGTCAGGGGAGCTGCCGCGGGCAAGCAGAACGAAGAAGTGTCCATACAGGCACCCATTCGCGTGTTCCTCCGCTTTGCCGATGCCAGGAGAGTAGTAGCGGTACCCGGTGGAACTGCCGATCACCTTGCCTTCGCTGTCCTTCAAATCCCAGTTGTAGTTCAGCGGGTTCACCATGCGGTCGAGCCAGTTCCAGTTGGATGTCTGCTCCGGCAGCAACGGTCCAGTTCCGCCGGTTCTTTGATACATTTCAGCAAGCGAAGCCGTGATATCGCCATGCCCCTCATTCAGGCCATCTGATTCCGTCCCCAGGCCCCCATCCGGACCGAGTTCGTAAAACCAGAAACCATGGCCGAGTTCATGGCCAACCGTTTGCTGATCTGTCCGGGTAATGCTTTCCCCTCCACCAGCACCATCGCCGAAGAATGCCGTCTGCTCGCTGTTAACCCAGAAAGCATCGCCAAAGCTCTTGCCCCAGTGCACGCGCGCCTCAATTGCCTTTCCCGCTCCGTTCAGTCCTGCGCGCTTGAAGACATTCAGGAACATGTCCCACGTGTTCCGAACAGCGAAGGCTACGTCGACCGCGGCGGTCTGGCCATTGGGAGATGACGTACCGTTGATTGCTGTATATGCTTTGAAGTCGCCCCACGAATTGTTTACGTTGGAGTAGAGCAATGCGGGAAAGGCTTTCCGGACTTCCGAGTAGACACTATCGCGAACCGCGCTGTTGCCCCGAACCGGGTCGATTAGTTCCCATGCCTGGGTTGTGGCATTGAAGCGCGTGTTGATGCTTTGCGTTCCGAACCAGTAAGTCCTCGCAGTAGCGTTTGGTGGTGCAGGAGGCTGAACGATGTTGTAGTCAACGGCATCCCACGACTGCATCGCACCAGACTGAGCATCGACGAAGACTACCTTCGGCCCGGCGGCTCCCGGAGAGGCCTCAAAACGCCAGGCAAGCCGGTAAGACCAGGCACGCCAGTCGTAGGTGGCAGTACCGTCTTCGGGATTACCGAACAATGACAATTGGTGCAGGGGTTGCACAACCAGCTCAGCCTGCACTTCGCGGCCTGACAGATTCTGCGGGCTTGTAGCCCACGCTCGCGCTGCGATGGAGAGTGCGGCTCCTTTGGACATCGCCGAACGGGTGTCGAGTCGGATGTAGGGGAACACCTTCGCTGTTAGAGTGCGCTCTCCATCCCTTGGAATGTGTGCGATGATCTCGCCCCCAGGGACCCGTAGTCCTGCGTAGCGTTGTTCGAATCGCGCGTGAACTGTCCCGCGTTCGTCCGTTGTGGAGCGGCGCAAGTGAAACGTGGTCTGGTCCGAGCCGGAGAGGCGCAGGGCCTCTCTATTGACGTCTTCGACGAGACTGCCAGGAACCTGGCCCGTTACGACGAAGGGAGCAAAAAGAGCGAGGAGAATGAGTATCGGTGTCACATTCCCTAATGTGCCGAAAGCTGCCGCTATCGATCACTGCTCGGGAATTTCATTTTCCGTTGCGCCGGCGACAAACCGGTGAAGCCATGCCTGAGCCATGCGCAGCTGGCGCCCAACGGTCGCAGTCGAACTTCCAGTAGCTTCCGCGATCTCTTCTGACTGCATCCCCGCAAAGTACCGCATCTCGACCATGCGCGCCTTCCGTTCGTCAAACGCGGCCAATGCCGTAAGGGCTTCATCGAGGGTCAACAAGTTTTCAACTTGCTCGCCTCTGGCCTCAGCGGGATCAACCATGGTGACCTTGCACTCCAGACCGCCACGTTTCGACGCATTGCGCGATCGTGCGTGCTGGATCAGCACCTGGCGCATCACGTGTGCCGCAATACCAAGGAAGTGGGCGCGGTCCTTCCACTCCATGCCCCTCAGGCCGGCCATGCGCATCCATGCTTCGTTCACTAAAGCAGTTGGCTGCAAGGTATGACCCGTCCGTTCGCGCCGGAGATTCGCCGCGGCAAGCCGCCGCAGTTCGTCGTACAGCAGCCCGGTGATCTGGTCCAGTGCGTTCTTGTCGCCACCTTTCCAGGAAAGAATCAATTGGGTCACATCAGGCGATGAAGGATTCATGGTGTACCGCCTGCACGGCGAAGTTTAGTCGAAATCGAAGCAATGTGGGAATCGAGGTACGGGCTCTTGTGGCCTTTAGCAAGAATTGCTTTCCATTCACCAAGCGCTGCGTCATAGTGAGCTCTCGCAACAGGCAGGCGATGCGTGTAGGCAAGGTCGCCTGAGTATTCAAAACAATACGCGGCTTCGCGTAGCTCCCGTGCCCTTGCAGAAGCAACCGACATCTTGCCTGCCAGCTCCCGGCACGCTGTAAAATCCTTTTCCGCCTGTGCAGTCTGGCCTGATCGCATACGCGCCACACCACGGTAAGTGTGGATCGACAGCCGGTCTGTCAACAACGTAAAGCGCTTGGGATCTTTCCGGTAAAGCAGATCCGCAATAGCCCTGGCACCATTAAACTCTTCTTCAGCTCGCCGTTGCTCTCCAAGGCCGCTCCGGATCCGGCCTCCAGCAAGGTGTATGTTCAGCAACATCCGCTCAGCAATCTGACTGTTTGTATTCAGGTGGGAGTATCTCTTCCAGTCCTCTTTGACGAGGTCCATGGCAGGCAACGCGCGTTCGGGGTCTGTCTCCCGTAACGCATCAGCGATGCTGGCTTGTGCCAGCAGCACCTGATACGCAGCATTCCCATTAGCCGGGTCTGTTTTGAATAGCTTAACGGCAATCCCGTGGGCCGCTCGATAGGAAGCCAGTGCACCCGGCCAGTCCATCCCGGGCGGCGTAAAAGGGCTGGAGATCGCATCCGCCCGATCCCTGTGTACGTTGATCAGGAGATTCAGCGTCCGGGAGTTTTCCGGGTCCAGAGCGAGGGCGCGTTCGGCCAGTGTCTGCGCTCGTTGCAGGTGCGTCAGCGTCTGATTACGATCGTTCGACATCTTCAATGCACTTGCAACCTTTGAGTGTGCAACCGCGACCCGAAGCAAAGAGCCCACATCGGAACCAGTGGACTCCTGCTGCTCTACAGCCAACGC
This sequence comes from Bryobacteraceae bacterium, assembly GCA_014379815.1. The sequence continues at coordinate 5,697 of JACMLA010000739.1, forward strand.
TCGAAGCAACATAGTTGTACCTTCCTCGAGTCGTCCAGCGGAAACCAGCTGCGATCCTAGCTGCCCATTCACCGCTATGATCTGGCGTCGTGCTGCCGATGAAGGATTAAAGCGCTCCGCCTCTTCCGCCAGCGCAGCCGCGCGCCGTTCCTGTTCGAGGGCCTTTGCACTGTTGCCGGTAACTGCTTCCACCATCCCCAGCCTCAGAGTTAGCCGGCTGAGGATAAGCTGATTTTCTGGAAAGCTTTCCGCAATCGAGAGCGCGCGGCTGTAGCTGGATTTCGCATCTTTCCAGTTGCCCAGATTAGAGCTTCCTGGCAGGCCCAGAACATCCCCAACTTTCTCGTATGCTTGCGCCACTTCCCGCCGCAACTCGACATTGCCGCCGGAGTCTGCAGCCAGACTGTCAAGGTAGCTGAGTGCTGTGCTGGCCACCATCTGCCGAGCTGGAGTCGATCCGGGCAGGTCCTGGATCTTGTCGTGAAAATCGAAGAGGAACGTGTTAGCAAGTTTTCGAACCTGGGCAAACCGGTGCTCCGCCTGTTCCGCCTGCCGGCGAGCTTCGGTCGCCTGGTAAAGTGCAACCGTAATTCCTCCAATCAGGCTAAGCAAAGCAACAGTCGCCGTAGCGGAAAGCAGGGAATTGCGCCGGAGGAACTTACTTACTCTGTAGCCCAGCGTGTCGCGCCGCGCGCTGACAGGACGGGTTTCGAGAAAACAGTCGAGGTCCTCGGAAAACTGGCTTACGCTGCCGTAACGGCGCTCCGGCTCTTTCCGGATGGCTTTCAGGACAATGTTGTCCAGGTCGCCCTTAAGGGCACTTGGTGCAACCCCTCCTGCCTTTCCTGCCAAGACAACAGTGCTTGGCGTTCGCGGCATTGTCTCACAGATCGACTTTTCCAGCTCTAGCTGTGAGCCGTTGGTGTGACCTTGCGCCTGCTGTCCAGTCAGCATCTCGTAGAGGATGAGGCCGAGCGAATACACGTCCGTCGCCGTCGTAACAGCGTCGCCGCGTACCTGCTCCGGACTTGCGTAGTCTGGCGTCAGCAGCCGGAGCCCGGTTTGGGTCAAACCTGCATCTGACGCCGAGGGGTCTGTGAGCTTGGCAATACCGAAATCCAGCAACTTCGGCTGTCCGTCGTGATGGACCAGGATATTTGAGGGTTTCAGATCCCGATGAATAATCAGGTTTTGATGGGCGTATCCGACTGCCGAGCAAACACGCTGAAATAGACGAATGCGCTCTTCCGCGGGCAGACTGTTATCCCGGCAGTATGTGGTGATGCAAGGGCCTTCCACATACTCCATCACGATGTAAGGCTGGCCATCCCCACTGGTCCCACCATCGTAAAAAGAGGCAATATTCGGGTGCTGCAACCCGGCGAGTATCTGACGTTCATGTCGGAACCGTCGCAGTGCCCAGCCTCCAAACAAATTGCGCCGGAGAAACTTTACCGCTACTTTCCGCTGAAACTCATCGTCATCGCGGCTAGCGAGCCAAACCGAACCCATGCCGCCGGTGCCGAGCAGCCGGATCAGACACCACGGACCTACATGCGTCGGTGTCTCCCGGGGGCTTTCACCGTTCACCGTATCGGCGGCACTGCTCACCGCATGCGCGAAAATGCTTTCGCTTTTGTGTTCATGCGCGAGGAGCGATTCCACCTCTTGTCGAAGCCACACATCGGACCCGCATGCCTGCTCCAAAAATGGTCCGCGCTGTTCGGGAGCAAGCTCTACAGCGCTAAGGAAAACGTCTTCGACCTGTTCAAAACGCTGCGAAGGTGGCAGCATGATCTATACGCGCGAAAATGAAAATGCCGGGAACCGCACGAGCCCGAGGAAGCTCGGAAGGCAGGGCCCCGCACAGGGCAGATTGCGAAATACCGAGTCGGAGTTCATATTCTTTGTCCCGCTCGCCGTCACGGGTCAGACACTAGAAAGATTATAGATAGTTACGAGAAAGCAATTGCAACGCCCGGAATAGGTCCCATCCAGCGACCTGACCGTAGCGGTACGGCTCAACGTTTGACAAAGGAGGCCCGGGAAATAAAAGGCTGCGCGAGGCTCTCGACAGGGGAAAACCGGAAAGCTGGCTGAGGAGTACAAAGAGGATTAAGGCTCCATGCTTGTGCTTAAGTCACAATGCAGCCGTCTTTCATCCGCTCAATCCGGTGCGCATAAGCGGCTGCTTCAGGATTATGCGTAATCATCACAATCGTCTGCCCCAAGCGCTCATTCAAGTCCCGCATCAATCCCAAAACAATCGTCGAGTTCTCCGTGTCGAGATTCCCGGTTGGCTCATCCGCCAGCAAGATGGCAGGGCTATTCACGATAGCCCTCGCAATCGCGACCCTCTGCTGCTCTCCACCGGAAAGCGCGCGCGGCTTGTGATGCAAACGATGCGAAAGCCCAAGCAGCTGCAAAGCCTCATTGAAGTTCGCGTCTCTTGCCCGCCCATTCCTTCCGGCAAGGCTCTGTGCCAGCTTGATGTTGTCCTCTGCCGAAAGCGTCGGAAGCAGGTTGTACTTCTGGAATACAAACCCAATGGCAGTTCTGCGCAGTTCGGCGCGCTCGCTTTCGCCCATGGCACGCAAGTCCCGCCCGTCGACCGAGACGTGGCCCGATGTCGGAGGCGTCAAGCCGCCCAGGATGTTAAACAGCGTCGATTTGCCGGATCCGGAGTGCCCTACAATCGCGAGAAACTCGCCCCGCTGCACCTGCAAATTCACGCCCCGCAGAGCCTTGATCTCTACTTCGCCGACCCGGAAAGTCTTCCTCAGGTCGGTGGCGACGATACTTGGCTCAGTCATAGGCCAGTGCCTCAATCGTGTCCTGACGCGCTGCCTTCAGACCCGGATAGAGGGCACCCAGCACAGCGCCCGCAATCGAGATCAGGGCCGACCATGGCCACCAGTCAGGAACGATCACCACCGGCAACGAATCCGGAACGACAACGCTGATCACCCAGCGTGCAAGGAACGAAAGCACGATTCCGATCACTGCG
>JACMLA010000740.1 GCA_014379815.1 Bryobacteraceae bacterium
AGTCGCGACGTTCAGGGCCTGGGGCAAGACATTATCAACCTCAACTTCCTAAAGCCCGGCGTCGATCCGGAAACGATTCGTCCCATCGTGGAGGGGCTGTTCAAACACTATCTGAATCTGAAACTGGGTGAGGTGAATTTCAAAGAGTTGACTTACGACCTCGCGGAAGTGATGTATGAGTATCCTTTCCGCCTGCCGGCAAACTTCACCTACGTCATGCGGGCGCTGATGACTTTGGAAGGCATTGGAATCGTCACTGATCCGGAGTTTAGTTTCTTTGAAACCGCGAAGCCTTACGCAAAAGAGTTTATGCTCAAGCGTGAGGGGCGCCTGTTCCGCAAGTTGATCTTCGACAAGCTCACCGGCCGCGAGAATGGCAGCGACCGCATCCAATGGAGCAAGGTTTGGAAGCTGACTAAGATGGCCGCGAACATGTACCTGCAGAAATAAGAAGAGCAGCGAGCTGGGCGCGTAACGTGATGCCCGCCAGGATTTAGAATGCCAATAACGTAATGATCGCCTCGCGACGTCTTCTGCCGCCTGCTTACCTGCCCGGGAGGCTTTCATCTCCCATCTTCGCTAACTAATTGACTGCGATACCCCTTGTTGCGCTGCCTCTGGCCCATTGCGCCAAGAGAAAACTCTGTTCATGATCTCAAGAATAGCGCCCGAGAATCCTCAACCACTACGAGTAAGCTGTGGCGCTGAAGGAGGCTGGAACGGGGTGAACCTCGACACCAGTGCGTCCTGATAACAGAAGACGAAAAACCTCGTTTAAGGACTCAAGAATTTCTCAACCTCAAAGAATACCCTGTAGCTCTTGTACCAGAAGCGCCGCAACCGAACCCTCGCAAGAGTTCTTTGGCTTGTTCCACTTCTTAAAGGAGATTTGTCATGTCCCAGACGCTAACTAAAGTAGGCATAGGAAGAGGTAAAGAAACATGGAGTATGAGTAGTTTGTTCCATCTGTTGATACCAGTCGCCATAATCTCGATCGCTTTAGGCAGCCTGCTATGGATGCCGAATGCGGTCACTGCGGTCGACCGGCAGTCGATCATAGTGGAGCTGGCAGATCTGCCACCGAGCCTGGTCGCGGCCGATCAAGCTCGCAGGGATGGAACGACCTTTGATCGAACAGCCCACGACCGGGCGATCCAGAACGGACAGGATGCATTCCTCGCCAAGCTCCGAGATAAGGGGATCGATTTGACGGTTACGGAGACTCCCCTGTTTCTCGGTGACGTTAAGACCGGATTACCGAACCGGTTCAGTTACCTGATTAATGCAATAGGGCTCGATGTTCCCGCCTCGGCAGTAGAGGCCATTAGGGCCATGCCCGAAGTCCGGCACGTGACCATCAACGAGCCGGTGCGCCCGCACCTCGACAACAGCGTCAGGTACGTTCGAGCGAATGATGGACCTGGAAACAAAACGATCTTCACACAGGGAGGTGTCGGTCCGACGCGTTTTGATGGGACTGGGCAGGTGATTGCAATCCTCGATACCGGTATCGAGCACACACATCCGGCTTTCGACACCCGTTTCGACGACGCGAACTTTTTGAGTCGAACCGGAGACATAAGACCAGTCAGGTTAGCTGGGCAGCCCTACATCGAGGGCGTTAATCATCCTAAGGTAGTCTATTTCCTTCCCCTGACCGCGACGACCAACGAGGACGACGTTGGACACGGCACGCACGGCGCGGCCGATTCGGCCGGCATGAAAGTGAAAGGGCCCGGGCTCGATAGAATTCCCGGCAATACCGACGATCAGATCATCGAGGGAGTGGCCCCCGGCGCACTCCTCATGAACTACAAGGTGTGCGAGACGATTTTCACGTGCGTCGGCACCGTCAATATTGTCACGGCACTTGAGGATGCCGTTTCTCCGACCGACCCAGTTGGCAATCCCAAGCCTGTAGCCACGGTCATCAAGATGAGCTTTGGCGGCTCTGCGGGTAATCCCAATGACGCTCCGCTGTCGCCGCTAGCAACGCTGCTCTGGCAGGAGCAGTGCCTGTTGCTTCAGCCGGAAACTCGGGTCCAAATGAGAATACCGTCGGTTCGCCATCTGCTGGCCGGCGAGTCATTAGCGTCGCGGCGACCAACGACCCGGGCGCTGCAACGAACGAATTAGACGTTCTGGTACCAAGCCCTTTGCGCTACACCGTGGCAGGAATGTCGACGGGCGCCCAAAACGATACTGGCCGGCCTCCAGCCCCAGAGGATAAGCTGATGAAAGCGGTCCTCATGGGAGGGGCGCCCGACGTCACCTTCCCACTTGGACAGCACTACGTTTATGCGGGATTCGCTGACACGCCTGATCAGATACCAGCGGAAGTCAAGGGCCGGATTGCCCTGGCCTCACGCGGCAGCACGGTTGATGCTGGCGCGGCTGGAACTGGCCTGTTTGGGAATAAGGCGGCGGAAGCAGCGGCGAAAGGAGCTGTCGCCCTGCTGATCTTTAACAATGTGGATGGGGAGCTAGAAGCAGCGACGACCCAGGCCGCAACGATCCCCGTCTATGGTGTCTCGAAGGCAAACGGGGAATACCTGCGCGACGCGCTCGGCTTCCAGTCCCTGGCTTTCGACAAGAATAACCCAGCGACTTGGGGGACGATCTCTAAGTTTCCGCTAAGGATCAATCCACCCAGTCCCTCGACCTTCTCGGCGGCCACGACTGGTTTCTCCTCCCGCGGCCCGACCGACAACTTCCAGTACGTCAAGCCCGACGTGACAGCCCCCGGGCTAAATATTTACTCGGCCACGATCCCAGTGGGCGGCGTGAGCACGGGTGGTGGGACGATGAGCGACCCGAGCCGCTTTATAAGCGTCTCTGGCACTAGCTTCTCGGGTCCACATGTGGCCGGTGCTGCGGCTCTCGTGCGACACGCGCTGCTTCAGGCCCAAGGCCAGGCGCCCGTTCCAGCATTAATGCTTCGAAGTGGCGCCGGCGCCGGCACTCAGCAAACTCAGAACGGAGTTGTTCCCCAGAGTATTGTCCGGGCAGCCCTGACAAACACGGCAACCAATCTAAGGGAGGCGGACGGCGAGACACCGGTTTCGAACACCGATGACCGCACCTTCATACATGAGATCGGTTCCGGTCTCATACACGTTATTGGTGCCGTAGACGCTCGCGCAGCCATGGGTACTAACGACGCCAATGGTACCGCTGGACCAGACGACGCCAACAACGCAGATTTTCTGCCGACCCACAGCTTTGGCCGTAACCAGGTAATCAACACCGGTGTCGCGGCCCAGATGAAGTCGGTCACTGTCACTTTGCAAAACATCTCCGGGCTCTCCGGAGCAGGGACGTATTCGCTCGCCCTATTGGACGGTGGCGCCCTGCGAGGTGACGTGACAAGACCGATCACCGGGACGACCGGATTTTCGCTCTCGCTGAGCGCCACTTCGGTCACGCTTGGCGGAGCGACCGGCAATCAGGCCACATTTAACGTCAATATTACGGTGGATGGACGTCCAACACCCATGGGTCTGGCTCTAGCGGGTACGGACGATACGGGCGCCCAGGCGACTGAGTTTCTCTGGTGGATCGTGGCCACAAGGAATGGGAACGTTGTTCGGATGCCGTTCTACTACCGGGCCGTGAAGGCAGCGCCAACCACTACCAATCGACAGGCGCCGTTCCAGAATGCGATCCAGGATGACACCACTAATAACCCTTCTCCTGATCAGGTGAACGGCGTTGACAGGGATGGATACTACAAGCTGTCATGGACCTTCCCGGCTCCTCCGGCAGAACAACCCTGCAGCTTCCAGATCGAGGAGGCCACTTCCTTCGCCACGGTGTTTCAGG
>JACMLA010000741.1 GCA_014379815.1 Bryobacteraceae bacterium
GCATCAGCTTGCCAAGCGCTGCGCCCAGCTTCTCCTGGTCGATCTTGGTCTTGGGCTCGATCGAAACCGCGATCACTGGCTCCGGGAACGTCATCGACTCGAGCGCGATGGGGCTCTTCGGATCACAGATCGTGTCGCCAGTCGTGACGCTCTTCAGACCGACGGCGGCGGCGATGTCACCGGCCCAGACCTCGTTGATCTCCTCACGCTTGTTGGCGTGCATCTTCACGAGGCGCCCGATCCGTTCCTTCTTGTTCCTGGCAGCGCTCAGAACCGTGTCGCCGGAACCCAGTCTTCCCGAGTACACCCGTACGAAGCAAAGCTGACCCACGAACGGGTCCGTCATGATCTTGAACACCAGCCCTGAGAATGGGGCGGTATCTTCAGGCGCCCTTTCCAGCACGATCGAGGCGTCCGAAGGGTCGGTACCCTTGATGTGCGGAACATCGAGCGGCGACGGGAGGTAGGCGACAACCGCGTCCAGCATATTCTGGACGCCTTTATTCTTAAACGCACTGCCGCACACAACGGGGAAGATCTTCTGCGCCAGCGTAGCTTTCCGGATTCCGGCTACCAGCTCTTCCTCGGAAATCGGGGTACCTTCGATGTACTTCTCGAATAAAGAGTCGACACTTTCGGCAACCGCTTCGACCAGCTTGTCACGATACTCTTTTGCCTTCTCTAGATACTCTGCGGGGATTTCGACATCCTCGTACTCGGCGCCGAGTGTCTCATCGCGCCAGATACGCGCCTGCATTTTTACCAGATCGATCACGCCAAGATGCTTGTCTTCGGCGCCAACGGGTATCTGAATCGCGACCGGTCGCGCTTTCAATCGCTCCACAATCGTCTCGACCGACCGGTAAAAGTCCGCACCGATCCGATCCATTTTGTTGATAAAACAAATCCGCGGGACGCGGTACTTGTCCGCCTGACGCCACACTGTCTCGGACTGAGGCTGCACACCCGCTACCGCGTCGAAAACCGCAACCGCACCGTCGAGCACGCGCAGACTGCGTTCCACCTCCGCGGTGAAATCAACGTGTCCGGGCGTATCGATGATGTTGATGATGATGTCGTTCCACTGACAGGTTGTTGCAGCCGAAGTGATCGTGATGCCGCGTTCCTGCTCCTGTTCCATCCAGTCCATGGTGGCCGTACCTTCATGGACTTCGCCGATCTTGTGAGTGCGGCCCGTGTAATACAGGATGCGCTCGGTCGTGGTGGTTTTACCGGCATCGATGTGAGCCATGATGCCGATGTTTCGCATTTTATGGAGAGGAACGGTGCGTGGCATAAAAGAGATACCTGTTAACGCTTACCAGCGATAGTGAGCAAAAGCCTTGTTTGCCTCGGCCATGCGGTGGACATCGTCCTTCTTCTTGATTGCCCCGCCGCGCATGTTTGCCGCGTCCAGCAATTCGTTTGCGAGCTTTTCGGCCATGCTTTTTTCAGCACGGCCCCGGGCATTGGTGATAATCCAACGGAGAGCGAGGCTGGTCCGGCGATTCTGCGGCACCTCAATCGGAACCTGGTAGTTTGCTCCACCAACGCGGCGACTTTTCACTTCCAGCAAAGGCTTGCAGTTCTCTACAGCCTTCTTAAAGACCTTCAGTGGCTCGTCGCCTGCGCGCTCACCGAGCCGCTCCATCGCGGCATAGAAGATGTTCTGCGAGATGGTTTTCTTGCCATCCCACATCATCGAATTCACAAACTTCTCAGCCAGCGTGGAGTTATAAACCGGGTCGGCCGGGATCTCACGGATTTCAGCTCGTCTTCTGCGACTCATGTTTATCCAGTTCCCTCAGCCCTACTTCTTGGCCGGCTTGCCGCCGGTCGCTGCTGCGCCCGCCTTGGGTCTTTTCGCTCCATACTTGGAGCGGCTCTGCTTGCGGTTTGCGACACCAGCGGTGTCCAAAGTGCCGCGTATCACGTGGTAACGGACACCAGGAAGATCCTTCACACGACCGCCGCGAATCAGCACAATCGAGTGCTCCTGAAGGTTATGACCGACACCGGGGATATAGGTGGTGACTTCAATAGCGTTGGTCAACCGTACACGGGCCACCTTGCGAAGCGCTGAATTCGGTTTCTTAGGAGTAGTCGTGTACACGCGGGTACAAACTCCACGCTTCTGAGGGCACGACTGCAGCGCCGGACTGGCAGTCTTCCAGCGTGTAGGTTTCCGACCTTTTCGCACAAGCTGATTAAAAGTGGGCACGAAATCCTCTTTTCACAACGACTCGACGCGTGGCTGAAACCCGGCATCACCCGGGAGCCTAAGCCCCGCGAATAGCTGCGACGTAGCCTGAGTGTCATGTCAGGACGCGCTTGAAAATGTAAATGATGCCTTTCGGCAACCCTTCGGTGATTCCAGAACCGGAGGCGGTATAGTTAAGCACCGCTCCCAAAGACGGCCGGACAGACTGCGTCCGAAACCCGCGCGGAAGAGCTTCACTGAAGCGGTCCACACCCAGAAACGCCGTAAACGCTCAGGTGGAGGGACCGGCCCCCGGCCCTGCTTCCATAGTCAGCCACAAACAAGGGCCCAACTTCCGACGAACTCAGACCGAACCGAAGGCCCAAACCGTCAGCACTGGAAGGGGTAGCACAAGGACTGAAGACAACTCGCGAACTTTTTAAGCTTACAACTGGGTTGCAGAAGATGTCAACTGGTTGGCTCAGGCGGCGCTGGCGCCCGTGAAGCCGGCTCACTGTCTCGTCCCCTGGGGCATCCCATAAAGATCGAAAGTGTGTTAGGAATTCAGCGTCCTATTCCAAGATGGTGACACAAATACGATCGTTGCGGCTAAGCAGTCTGACACTTGGCCTGATGTGTGCCGGGTCCATCAATTATATTAGAGCGGGCACGATACAGGACGTAACCTATGGCACGGATGTCCTGATCCCGTCCGGGAGCACTCTGGAAATGCGCTACATTCCCAGCACTCTGCGGGACGCCGTCATCGCCGCTGGTGCAACGTTTCAGCCGACTTATCTGCAATGGTCGTTGTCCTCAATTTTCAACGAGGTAACAGCCGATGTCAGCCTGTTCTTTGGATCCAGCTCGCAGGAAATGAGACTCGGACAAGTCCTGACCTACCTGGCGCCAGTGACGATCAGTTCACAGGTAGGAATCTTTGAGGGCACTCAGGTGACCAGCGCGCCGGTATACTTTACTCCTGAATTGCTCGCTTTGATTGGAGATGGTACGACTGAGATCGTACTGGGAGTGCGCGTGAACTCAGGCTCTATCCGAGCGAATCTCGCTCTGGCGGGCATGAACTTCGCACTTACCCAGCAATTGCCCGAGGTGCAAATCGGAGCCGGTCCTTCCAGCTACACCATTACTCTCCGTTCTGAAGAGCCGGTGCCGGAGCCAGCGAGTTCCCTTTTGATGAGTTCTGGCGCGCTGCTTCTGCTTGCCGCTTCGATTCGCTTCAGGCCGCGGCTTCCTGTGTAACAAGACTACGGATCTCCTGGACGATCTGTCGGATTTGCTTACCCTCTGCGCTCATATGTTCGCTAGCTGCCGCTGTTGCCTCCGAACTGGCACTAGTTTGCTGAATTCCGTGCCTGAGTGCATCCAGCGACTGATGAATTTCCTGCATCTGGCTGACCTGCTCATCACACCGGTCCCGAACGCGTCCGAGCGCGTTCCCCGTGGTGGCTGACATATTGGAGACTTCCTGTACAGCGGCCGACACCTCGTTCAGGCGCGCCAGACCGTCTGCAGCTGATTGCATGCATTCCTGCACCAGCGCCTCGGTTGCCTCCACTGCTGCGGCGCTGCGATCGGATAGAGCCCTGACTTCACTTGCGACCACATCAAACCCGAGACCGGCGTCTCCCGCCCTTGCTGCCTCAACTGCGGCATTTAACGAAAGCAGGCGGGTCTGCAGGGCGATTTCGCTGATAGTCTTCAGCACCTGAGTGCTCTTCTGAGAGGCTGAGGTAATTCGGTTCATGGAAACGGCCATGGCGCAGATGCGCTGGTCGGCAATTTTAACGCTGGCAGCCATATCCTGAACCACATTCGCTGTTTGTTCTGCTTCCGCGGAACTCGCATGACAGGTCTTCACAGCAGCTTCTGCGCTTTCCGCAGTTCTCTCCACAGCGGATGCCTGTTCCGATGCGGCCCGTGAGAGCTGGTGGCTTGCCGAAGCAAGTTCACTTGCACTACTGGCGATCTCCTCCGAGCTTTTGGCGGCGCTGGCACTGACAACCTGAATGTCGCGCGTAATGCGCCTTACGATTCCAAGAGCCAAAAAGCTGGCAAACAACAAGGCCGCCGCAGTTGCACCTAGTGCCTGCCATCGCGCGGTAACGAAGTGCCCGGCACGAATACTCAGCAGAACGGTAAGCTCCTCAGCGCCGACACGCCACAGGTCGAATGACTCAGAAACTACCTTTTCACCCGCAGAAGCGACCGCCTGGGTATCCTGCCCCGCACCCTGAATGAGTAGATCCATAGCGACAAGCAATGCCTCATTCGCAGCGACATACCTCTTAATCGCAACCGGTAACCGGCGCTGAAGGCTGCCACTGACCCCGTAAAAACCCGCATCCTCGTTGAGGGCGGTTTGGGCGTCCGCCACGATCCTGTCCATGTCTGCTTCTTTCAGTAAAGAACGGAACGAAGCCAATTGCAGCAGGTCTGCGTTCTGAAGGGCTCCCGGTTGCCGGGCCCGCAGGAACGAAATGATCGACGATAAACGCTCCTGAGTCTGCGGAAGCGCCACAAGCGTGATATCCATGGTGTAGTAGCTGTCGAGGTCCGGATCCAGAATCAGATTTGAGGTATCCCCAACCTGCGTGATCAGCGTCCGGAGATCCGTTATCAGGTGGGCATGCGAGCTTTGCGTGGATCCTGTGGCGAGACTGATGGGGGAACGGCCCAGCTCGGCAGCCTCGCTGCGGATCGTCGCCGGTAAGACGTGCTCTCTCTGTCTGCGAGCCAGACCATCGGGTGTAATCTGCAGGTCTTCTCCTGCTTGCTGTTGTACCGTCGCCAGCGCCCCAAATGCTTGCATGAGCCTGGCATGAGTCGCTGCGGCGCCACTGTCGACACTTCCTCTTTCGCGTTCGGACCTGTGCTGGAGTACCAGCTGCAAGTTGTCCTGCAACTTCCATTGATAGTGGTTCCCCTGCAATTCGCTTTCAGCAAACCTGAGATCTTTGTTCAAACCCGAAAGCACGAAGTACACCGCCAGAGCA
>JACMLA010000091.1 GCA_014379815.1 Bryobacteraceae bacterium
AGAAAGAGGCAGCCCGTGTTGCTCAAGAAGAGGCGCTGGCCGAAGCACGATCCGCACTGGACGGACTGCAGAGGGAAGCAGCGCGGCTGGGTGAGGAACACTCGGCCCTGCGTGTAGAACAGGCAGGACTGGACGAGAGGCACCGGTCCGATAGCGCGGCCAAGCGGAGAATCGGCGACGAGATTCAGGAGATGGCTAATCGCAAGCAGAATCTTGCCCGCGAGATGGAGCGGCTGGGAATCGAGAAGTCGCGATTGCTGGCGGACAATCTGGAGCTGGACGGGCGTGCATCCACGCTTGCTGAGACGATCCGTGTTGCCGACCTTGAGGTAAGTCGCCTGGCTGAAGAAGAGACGCAGACGCGGACTGCTTTGCAGGTAGCGGACGAGGCTCTGAAGGCGATCCGCCATGCGGTTCAGGAAGCTTCTGACCGGCGGGGAGCTCATGAGCTGGAACTGGTCAAAAAACAGGCTGGGATGAAGTATCTGGATGAGACGAGCCGCAAGGAACTGAACGCTGCCATCGAGGACGTAACCGCTGAAGAACTCTCCCGGAATGACCACAGGGTTCCACTGGACGAGGCAGGTCTGGCGAAGTCAGAAAGCCAGTACACCGATCTGCGGGCCAAAATCGACGCGCTTGGTCCGGTGAATGTATCTGCGGAAGAGGAACTCGGTGAGGCTCAGCTGCGGTGGGACTTTCTCACGGCGCAGCGACAGGATTTGCTGGACTCGATTCGGGATATCGACAAGACCATTAAAGATATTGATTCGGAAACGCGGAAGCGCTTTACCGAAGCATTTGAAATCATCAACAATAATTTCCGGCAAATCTTTCAGACGCTATTCAGCGGAGGGATTGCGGAGATGCGGCTGACCGACTCGGAGAATGCGTCGGAGTCAGGCATCGACATCATTGCACAGCCTCCGGGCAAGAAACTGCAGAGCGTGCTTCTGTTATCGGGTGGTGAGAGAGCTCTGACGGCGATGGCGCTGCTGATGGCGATCTTCCGGTATCAGCCGAGCCCGTTCTGCATCCTTGACGAGGTAGACGCGCCTCTGGACGAGGCAAACATTGAGAGACTTGCACGGTTGATCCGGGAGATGTCGGTAACGACCCAGTTCATTGTGATCACGCATGCGAAGCGCACGATGGAAGCAGCACAGACGTTGTACGGAGTCACGATGCAGGAGCCTGGAGTGTCGAAGCTGGTCAGCGTAAAATTGAATCCGGTGACTCCGGTTTCTGCCCAGCTGCCTGCGCCGGAGATGGCCACCGTCAACTAGGAAGGTCCGCGTGAATATTGGAATCATTGGTTCAGGAAAAATTGGCGCAACGGTGGGAGGGCTCTGGGCGAAGGCCGGTCACAATGTGATGTTCTCTTCCCGACACCCGGAGAAACTCGATCCGCTGGTAGCAAAAGTCGGAAGCAATGCTCGCAGGGGCACCCCGGAAGAAGCTGCGAAGTTCGGCGAAAGCCTGCTCATTTCGATTCCGTTCGCGGCGCTTCCGGCACTCGGACAAGAGCTTGCCAGCTTTCTTGTGGGCAAGGTCGCGCTGGAAACCGGGAATCCTTATCCGGAGCGGGACGGTCCCATGGCGCAGGAAGTCCGCGACTCAAGCCGGGGTTCCGGTGTGTTCACGCAGCAGTATCTGACGGGAGCCATTGTGGTGCGCGCGTTCAATTCGGTGAACGACGTGGCTCTGGCGGCCGCAGCGCATCGTGCAGGCGAGAGAATCGGGATCCCTCTTGCGTCCGATAGCGAAGAAGCGCTGGAACTCGCCGCGCAACTGGTTCGCGATGCAGGGTTCGAGCCTGTTGTGCTGGGTCCGCTGGGCATGTCGCGTTTCTTCGATGTCGGCTCACCGGCATACAACAAAGCGCTTCCGGTGCAGGAACTGCGACCTCTTCTGGGCATCGGTTAGCTTCCCATAAGCTGCTGATTCGTATACAGGTTCTGCGCTGGCAGCCCTGCTTCCATTTTGTTACAATAGAAGGCATCTGCGCGGTCGCTGCTCCTGCCACAACCTCCCTCCGGCCGGACCACGCGTGCGCAGTCTGTTAGGAGCGAAACCCATTGGCAGATCTGGAAAATACTGGTAATCCGCCTGTTCCCCCTGTACCTCCCGGAGACGGGGCTGTTCCCCCGCCACCTCCGGATGGGGACCGGAATGTAAGCCCGGTCAACATCGAAGAGGAGATGCGGCGTTCGTATCTCGACTACTCGATGAGCGTCATTGTCGGGCGGGCGCTGCCGGATATCCGGGATGGCCTAAAGCCGGTACACCGGCGGATTCTGTTTGCTATGGGCGAAATGGGTCTGAATTTCAATCGGCCTACTAAGAAATGCGCCCGAATTATCGGTGACGTTCTCGGCAAATATCATCCACATGGAGACATGGCGGTTTACGACGCGCTGGTGCGTATGGCGCAACCGTTTGCCATGCGTTATCCCCTGATCGACGGCCAGGGCAATTTCGGCTCGGTGTAC
>JACMLA010000742.1 GCA_014379815.1 Bryobacteraceae bacterium
GGTGTGGTTGCTTAGTCCGGAGTACGGTACCTTACTTAGCGGTGGGTATTTCGAGGATTTAACGGTCGTTGTGGAAAGATGACAAAGCCCCAGCCCACAAGAAAGAGAAAGTTGTTAGGATCTTCGACGACGGAGACGCATCATCCCAACCAGAGCCAGACCGGCGAGACCGGTTGCGACTGTGGTGGGCTCAGGAACGAGACCGGTCGGCGGGGAAGCCAGAGTGGAAGCGGAAGAAATTGCTTCGCCGCTCTGGTTCAGGCTGATCCGAACGCTGGTCGGGCTCGGGTCAAAGCCGGCTGTAAAGCCTGCGCCGGGGGTAAAGACGCCTTCAAAGTAGAAATCGTCAAAGTTCGGCAGGTCAGTCAGCTGGGTACCGAATGCCGCGGTGAACGTTCCGATGCTGCCACCCTCTCCGATGGTGAAGGAATAGGCCGACAGGTTATTGACGTCGATGACGGCATCCGAGACTGTGGTGCCCAGAGGAATGAAGCTGTAGTCACCGAAGCTGTCACCTACCAGACGAATCGACTGGGAAAAGGTAGTTGAATCCTGCAAATTGGTGCCGTTAATCGTGGTGCTGAGGGACACGATTGACAGTGAACCAATTATTGTTGCGGCCTGAGCGGTGAAAGTACCCGCCAAGAGCGCACCCAAAAGGGCGAATTTACGCATTTGTTACGACTCCTCCTAAGAATCCCTGCTGGAAAACGGCAGGCTTTTATTTCGCGGAGACCCTGTGGTTCCGCTTGTAGACTTAACACTGCACCCCTAAAAAGAACTAGGGTAAACCTCTTACGGCTCTTTGCAGGTTCGCATGATACTTATCTCATGTCAACCGCGCCACCTTCAGGACCGGCCTAGTACTAACAACCTATATAACGAGAAGTAAGGCTGTGACTTTGAGGAACAACAACTGACCTTCAAGTCTTTTTCGCCTGACCTTGTTTTGCTACCGCCGCCATGGCAGCAGCAATTTCGTCTGCATCTCCAAGATAACTATGCCCTATCGCATTCATTTCGCTATCGAACTGGTAGACCAGCGGGACCCCGGTAGGTATGTTGAGCTCCATGATTTCCGCCTCGCTCATATTGTCGAGGTATTTCACAAGAGCACGCAGGCTGTTGCCGTGTGCCGCGATAACTACTTTCTTACCTGAGCGTATGTCGGGCACGATTACGTCATTCCAGTAAGGAAGTACCCTCGCAACAGTATCCCTGAGGCATTCGGTTAACGGAAGTTCAGAATCGGGAACGCTTCGATACCGCGGATCCTTCGCTGGAAACCTCTCGTCGTCCGGCGTAAGTGCCGGAGGCGGGGTATCGTACGACCGTCGCCAGATCTTCACCTGATCGTCGCCGAATTGAGCCGCGGTTTCCGCCTTGTTCAAACCTTGCAGGGCACCGTAATGACGCTCGTTCAGTCTCCAGCTGTGATGGACGGGAATCCACATCAAATCCAGACCGTCGAGCACGTACCAAAGTGTGCGGATCGCTCTTTTCAGGGTAGATGTGTAGGCTACATCGAACAGATATCCACCTTCGGTCAGAACGGCGGCTGCTTTCTGTGCTTCTCCCCGGCCCTTCTCAGAGAGATCCACATCAGTCCAGCCCGTAAAGCGGTTCTCGGCGTTCCAGACGCTCTCGCCATGACGCACCATTACTACTTCCGCAAATGCCATGGTCATCGCTCCCGTTAGTGGCGAAATGCCTTGCGCCCGGCGAATTTTGCCGAGGCTCCGAGTTCTTCTTCAATCCGGATGAGCTGGTTGTATTTGGCAATCCGGTCGGTTCGGCTCGCTGACCCCGTCTTGATCTGACCGGCGTTTGTGGCAACCGCAAGGTCCGCGATGAAAGTATCTTCGGTCTCGCCGGAACGGTGCGAGGAAATACACGTATAACCGGCCCGGAACGCGGTAGCCATGGCGTCCAGCGTTTCGGTCAACGACCCGATCTGATTTACTTTGATCAGAATCGAATTGGCGATACCACGCTCGATACCCATGTTCAGCCGTTTTGTGTTAGTCACGAATAAGTCATCGCCGACTAACTGGCACTTATCGCCAATTGCCTCGGTAAGCAGCTTCCAGCCGTCCCAGTCGTCTTCGGCCATCCCGTCTTCAATGGACACGATCGGATAGCGGTTAACCCAGTCGGACCAGTATTCGACCATCTGCTCTGACGTTTTCTCGCTGCCGTCGGACTTCCGGAACACGTACTTCCCGGACTTCTTGTCGTAAAACTCGCTGCTGGCAGGGTCAAGAGTAATCCCGATTTGCTCACCGGCTTTGTAGCCAGCCCCGGAAATGGCTTCCATGACCAGTTCGAGCGCTTCTTCGTTGGACTTGAGACTGGGAGCGAATCCTCCCTCGTCTCCCACGGCGGTGGAATAGCCGCGCTTTTTCAGCACGCCTTTCAGTGTGTGAAAGATTTCAGCCCCCATGCGCACTGCTTCGGTGAAGTTCGACGCGCCGTAAGGAGCCACCATGAATTCCTGCAGGTCGACGCTGGAGTCTGCGTGCGCTCCACCATTGATGATGTTCATCATGGGCACGGGGAGCAGCGTGGCCTGGACTCCGCCAAGGTACCGGTAGAGAGGAGTTTGCTGGGACGTGGCTTCGGCGCGCGCCACAGCCATGGAAACCGCGAGTATTGCGTTTGCCCCAAGACGGCCTTTGTTCGGTGTACCGTCGAGGTCAATCATTCGCTTATCGATGGTGCCCTGCTCCGAGGCTTCCATTCCCTGAACCGCGGGAGCGATTTCATCGATGATATTGGCGACAGCCTTACGCGTGCCCTTCCCGAGATATCGCTGTTTGTCGCCGTCGCGAAGCTCGACCGCCTCATGCTCTCCGGTAGAAGCTCCCGAGGGAACCGCTGCCCGCCCCAGACTGCCATCGGCGAGGATGACATCGGCCTCGACTGTCGGATTTCCGCGAGAGTCAAGTATCTCTCTTCCAGTTACTTTTACGATTTCCATGCAGCCATGATTCTCTCATGCGCTTGTTGCAAAATACTTGCCCGAAACACGTATTCCGGGCTTCACTCTTATAGACATGGGCTTTAGCGCAAACCGAATCTGCTCGTCCTGCAGGGCGACTAACCGGGTCCCTTCCAGACACCTGTCCAGCACCGGCCGGTGCGGCTCCTGCAAAGCATCACTGCCGCCTCTGTCAGAACCTGTAGAGATTCAGGCAGTCGCAGATTTCGATGACATTACCCGCGAGGCTCGCGTGCCGGTTCTGGTGGATTTCTGGGCTGCGTGGTGTGGTCCGTGTCGGATGGCGGCCCCGGAAGTGAAAGAACTCGCGCGCGAAATGGCGGGTGAGGCCATCGTGCTGAAGGTCGATACGGAGCGGCTTCCGGAACTGGCGGCCCGTTATCAAGTTCAGAGTATTCCCAATTTCATTGTGTTGAAGCAGAACGCGCTCACCTTTCAGCAGGCCGGACTCGTGACCCGAGGCGAAATGCGACGCTGGCTCGCCCAGCCATGACTTCCGTTCTTAACAGGAACCTTACAAACGTGAACGCAGTGGAGCGACTCCAAACAGGTATGAATCTAAACACCGGGCGCAGCAGGCGTCGCTTTCTGGCTACTGTCGCAGGGCTGGTCTGTGCAAGCCAGAAAGCTTACCCGCAGTCCCTGACCTTGACTCCGGCACAGACACCAGGTCCCTACTACCCTGACAGATTGCCTCTGGATCAGGACAATGACCTGCTGGTCATCAGTGACAACATCACGAACGCCACAGGGCAGATCTCGTGGCTTCGTGGCCGTGTACTGGGCCAGAATGGCCAGCCCTTGAGAAATGCACTGGTCGAGATCTGGCAAGCGGACAACAACGGAGCCTACATCCATTCTGCGAGCCCGATCGCGAATCGCGACGCGAGCTTTCAGGGTTATGGCAAGTTTTTAACCGGCCGCAACGGCGACTACCTGTTTCGGACTGTTAAACCGGGCATTTATCCGGGCCGCACTCGCCATGTACATGTGCAGGCTACAGCGGCGAGCGGCGAGAAACTGGTGACCCAGCTATATGTCGAGGGAGAAGCTGGGAACTCCGGCGACGGCGTTTTGAATGGAATCCGGGATACGACCCAGCGTGCGTCCGTAGTTCGCCCCTGGACAACGATCGCGGGATCTCCCTCTGGCGAGCTGGCAGTCGAATGGGATGTTGTTTTCGGGCTAACACCGCCGGAAGTCGCTTCGGGCAAACCCGATATTTTGCTCACTAATGGAATCGTGAGCGGCGCCGGTTTCCAGCCTGGCGTCACAAGCGGCGCGTGGATCAGTATCTTCGGCGATAACCTTGCTA
>JACMLA010000743.1 GCA_014379815.1 Bryobacteraceae bacterium
AGCTCGATGCGGAACCCGCGAATCTTAACTTGATGATCCATGCGCCCCAGATACTCGAGGTTTCCATCGGGTCGCCACCGGACCAGATCTCCTGTCCGGTACATCCGGGCGCCCGGAACTGAAGAGAATGGATCCGGCACGTAGCTGCTTGCAGTAAGGTCGGGCCGGTTGGCGTAACCGCGTGACAATCCATCCCCGCCAATGTAAAGTTCACCCGGGACGCCTGCTGGAACAGGAGCAAGGTTTCGGTCCAGAACATAGACACGAGTGTTGGTGATTGGGCTACCGATCGACGGCGGGAGTTCCTCGTCCCGGCCAACCAGTGTCCAGGTGGAATAGGTGGTTGTTTCCGTAGGCCCGTACAGGTTGTAGATGGCTTTCAGGCTTGCCACACGGTATAGCTTCTGCACGAGTTCGCGTGTCAGTGGCTCGCCCGCAACATTGACAGCCTTGACCGAATGGGGCAGAGCTGAAGCTATCTCATGAGCCACACTTGGGACGGTGTTGACTAGCGTGACGTTTCTGGCAGGGCTCTGGCTTCGATGCAGATCGAGGGCGTTCTCAACAACGACGACTGTAGCTCCGATGGCAAGGGGTGCGAAGAGCTCAAAGATCGAAAGGTCAAAACAGAGAGAGGTGGAAGCCAGAGTTCTTTCGAACTGGGCGGGAGTGAATGCACGATTCGCCCAGTCGATAAATGCGACGGTCGCGGCATGCTCGATAACAACTCCCTTAGGCGTCCCGGTCGAGCCTGAGGTGTAGATTATATAGGCTGCATTCCGTGGCCTGCTAACACTTCGGAGGCACGCTTTCGATTCACAGACTACTTCGTTCCACTGGCCCTCAAGATCGAGAGTTAGTTCGCACGAAAGACCGACCGGCTTGACAGTGCTGGTTAAGAGGACCCGGGCGCCTGAATCCCGCAACATGTACTGAAGTCTGTCGACGGGATACGCTGGATCCAGAGGAACATAAGCTGCACCCGCTTTGAGTATCCCAAGGAGGGCAACGACAAGGTTCTCGTCCCGGGGCAGACAGACCCCAACGGTTGTTTCCGGAACAACTTCATGGCGCTGCAGGTAGCGAGCAAGCTGATTGCTCCGCTCATCCAGTTCGCGGTAGGTCAGATCCCGATACTCATGGACTACCGCGACGGAGTCAGGACTGCGTGCTGCCTGTTGCTCGAAAAGTGTATGGAGGCAGCGAGTGTCGTCGTACGGATGATTTGTCTGGTTCCATTCCTCCAGAATCAGAGACCGCTCCGGTGCGGTGAGCATTTCGCATGTTGCAACCAGCGCTGAAGGATCGGCGACGACAGCCTCAGCCAGTGTTGTAAAGTGGCGGGCGATGCGCTCGATGAAGGCATGGTCGAACAAGCTGGTGGCATAAACAATCGACCCGCGGATTGCCTCGGCATCCTCGAATGTGAAGATGAGTTCGAACATTGCATGGGACTCGTTGCCTTCGTCCCTAATCATCTTCAAGCGAGGTGTCAGGTCCCATTCCCGCCGGATCGCACCCTGCAAGGTCACCATGTGCTGGAATATTGGAGAACGGCTCAGATCGCGGCGGATAGCAAGACTTTCAACGATTCGCTCAAACGGGGTGGTTGCGTTGTCGAAATCATTCAGTGCGACCGAGCGGACACGCTGGAGCAATTGGC
Organism: Bryobacteraceae bacterium; assembly: GCA_014379815.1. Next base: position 1,664 of record JACMLA010000743.1, read on the forward strand.
GGAAAGTCGGATTGCCTGACAAATCGACGCGGAGTGCAATCGTATCGACGAAAAAGCCAATCAGCTGGCCGGTCCCCGGCACATTCCGTCCAGAGACGGGTGTTCCAACGACAACGTCTTCCTGTGAGGAGTAGCGGCTGATCAGCACATTGACTAGCGCTAGCAGGACCATGAAAAGCGTGGCCTGCTCGGATCGCCCAAGAGCCCTTAGCTTCTGAGAGAGAGCCGCAGGGATCTCAAAATCGCAGTACGCCCCGGCGAAGTTCTGGATCGCGGGACGAGCAAACGTGGATGGGAACTCGAGTGAGTCTGCTGCGTCAGCCAGCCTCTTGTTCCAATAGCCAAGACCCTCCTCCAGGTTCGCTCCTGACAGGTAGCTGCGCTGCCATGCAGCAAAGTCCTGATACTGAATCGGGAGCTGGGGTAGCGGGTCTGTGAGGACATCTGTGGGGACACGGGAAGCCTGCGCCCCATAAAGCCTGACAAGTTCGTCCACCAAGATATTGATCGACCTGCCATCTGTGGCAATGTGGTGAATCGTGCAGGTAAAGAGATACGTTTGCGGTCCTAGTGTAAAAAGCGCGAACCTGTAGGGAGCGCCATTAGCCAGGTCAAACGGCGTGGCTGCCTGCACTGCACTGGCGTTCTCAGCTTCCTTCTGACGACTCTCCGGATCCAGACTTGAGAGGTCGAGCACGGTCAGCTCGACCGCAGCAACCGGTTCGGTGATCCTTAGATTTCCCTGTTGAGGATCTATGAAACGCGCCCTAAAGACATCGTGTCGGTTGACAATGCAAACGAGAGCTGCCTCGAAGGCTGCAAAGTCGAGTTCACCTTCCAGCCGGAACCGGTAGTGGAGATTGTAGTGGGCGCTTTCCGGATCCAGCTGCTGCAGCAGGAAGAGACGACTCTGACCGAAGGACATAGGCACGAGGCCATCTGTCGGAAGTGTGGCGATCGGGAGAGATGCAGCGCCTGTATCCCCAATCAGCTCCGAGACGATACGGAACTGGTCTGCGCTCAGATTGGTTGAGCGTGAGAGCTTTGTTTCCATTTGCTTGCTCCAGTGGAAGACGCGTCGATGCCCGTTCCCGCGCACCAGCCGACCCAAGAGGCACGAGAGTGGCCAGTTGAGTTAGGTCTGAATACTTCGTTTTCGGGGTGCGAGGTCCCAAAAGTGGAATGGACGACAATACCCGCCAGACCAAATCTGAGCCACGATGTTCCGGAGGTCCGGAGGATGCGCTTTTCAGATGCTTGATGATGAAGCGGGAAGCTGTGAACACAGGATGAATCGACAGATCGACCAAGGCGAGAACAGCGGGAACTGGGTGACAGCACATCCCGTGATCACGTTCTATGTGATCGCTTTCGGAGTTTCGTGGGCAGGCTTTTATCCGATGCTGGCGGCTTCCTCGGGCATTTCGTTTTTCCAAAGCCCGTTGTGGAGTGCGTCCCTTATTCTGCCCGGCTGCGGGCCGGCCATAGCAGCCGCGGCGACAGTGCGACTCACTGGGGAACGAGGCAACCCTTTACTTCGCTTGCGCGCTTCGCTTCGCTGGCGAGTGCATCCGGGGTGGTATCTGGCGGCACTTTTGGCACCCTTGACTCTGCTGCTGGCCGCGCAGCTTGTAAGCCGGATCCTGTTGCCGGGCGAGGCTCCGGCACTGGCGCCGCAGCGGCCCGATGCGGTGCTAACTCTGACATGGATGTCGCTGCTTGCAAATCCCTGGGAAGAGGTCGGCTGGCGTGGATTCGCCTTCCACAGACTTCAAATGCGGATCAGTCCTTTACTCGCTGCTGTCGTGGTCGGGGTCTTTTGGGGCTGGTGGCATATCCCGCTGTTTTTGTGGACCGGCAGCCCGATGTCGACGTTCTCATTCTGGCCGTGGTTTATCTCGCTTGTTGCGGAGTCGTGTCTAGTCGGCTGGCTATACAACAGCGCGGACCACAGCCTCGTGATCGCGATGCTTTTCCACGTGGC
>JACMLA010000744.1 GCA_014379815.1 Bryobacteraceae bacterium
ATGGCGTCTTTCAGCCCCCCTCCTTCCGACCCAACGACAACGCAACCACACGCAATTCCTTCGAGAGCCACGATGCCAAAAGGCTCCCGCCAGCGCGAAGGAACGACCATGATTTGATGCTGATTTAGCAGTTCCACCAGTTTCCGCCCGGTTTTAGCCCCCGCAAAGTTGACCTGCTCTTTCACGCTATGACGTTCCGCTAACGCTCGCAGTGCCGGTAGTTCCGGCCCGGTTCCGATAATGGTTAAGTCCGGTTTCAACCCTCCCAGCTTTAAGCGACCTAATGCTTCGATAAGCAGATCAACTCCCTTGTCGGACACAAGACGGCCCAAGAACACCAGCTGTCGGTCTCTTTGGACGCCCTTGAGGCAACTGAATAAATCGTCGCGATACGGATTCCCAATCACCCGCGAAGGAATCTGCAAACTCTGGGCGATCTCTTGACTGACACAGATATTCGACACGCTTCGCAGGAGGAGGTGCTTCAGCCTTGAAAGAATGGTAATCTTAGAGTTCGGAAGCGTAATCCACGTTTGGTGACAAACTACCCATGGGCGCCTAATAACCAGCAATGGCCAGGCGGTCCGAAGGCTGATGTTGTTGTGGAAGAACACGTCGCACCATAGGACCAATCGGATCAGCTGAAAAATGGTGGGTTGCCGAATAACTTCGAACGGGAAGGAATCGGTATCCGCACTTGCGGATTGTGTAATCAGCTTGATTTGATGTCCTCTCGAAACGAAACCATCCGCCAGTATTGCCGAAACCTGCTCGATTCCTCCGATGCTGGGATGGAACAGATGAGAGGAGATCAGAATGCGCATGACGTCGCTTGCGTAATTCTCTTCCCTTTCCTCGTGACGACCGGCGGCAACGTCACCAAATAGCTCTTCAACAACCGTTTCATATTACCAAGAGAAGTTACTTGCTCGATTCCTGCGATAAGCAAGCAGTTGCTTTTCGCCACTTTTCCAAAGATCGGACGTCACCCGGGATGGCCGCGAAGTTAAACTCCTGCGATGGAAAGCTCTCGTCGCAGGGTATCCCAAACGGACGATAACCATCGAAGCTCGCAAGGTGAAAAAGCTGATAGTCGTGGTTGCGCAGAACAGAAAAGAGTTCCTCACGCCTGGTGTTCACGGCCAGCAGTGCCTGGTCATTGCATTCTATCATGAACGCGGGGCGGATTTCGCTCAGCAACCGCGTGGCTCCGCGAAGAATAAACGGCTCGAAGCCTTCACAATCGATTTTTACCAGAGCCGGTGCCAGGCGATGCTTCTCAACGAGCATGTCCAATGTGGTGGTAATAGTGCCGGCGCGCTCAGTCTGTTCCCCGATGGATACCACGGATTGCCAGGGTTCGCGGCCTGCGGAATCAGGAATGGAAAGCGCCTGCTTTGTATTTTCGGCAAGGATTGCTTCGATCACTGTAACATGGCCAAGACCGAGGAGGCTGAGGTTGGCCGCACAGGTCTGAGCGGTCCGCCGGTTTCCCTCGACGGCTATGATGCGTGCAAGGTGACATTTCTGCGCCAAATACGCGGAAAAATAACCGATATTCGCTCCGCAATCGATTACGGAATCATCCTGAGTCAGCCATTCCGTGCACCATCGCATCTCCGTATTCTCGTGCCCCCCGCACACATATAACACATGGGAAAATGCGTCTCCCGAGGTAGCCACAAACCGAACGCCTGGTTCTACCTCCCAAACGTGGCGCCCCCCGCCGATCAAGCTGCGAAACTCGGAGTATTTTTGACGCAGCTTCCAGCGGACGGATGGCCACGAGAATGTCTGGAGGCTATACCTGCTCATAGCTATTCAACACCGTCTTGATAAGAGAGGCTCGTTTGTCCAGGGAATCGGCCCGATTCCTCTGCGGCCAGCTACTCAACCACAATACGAACCATTCGATACAGTGCCTGAGAAGCAACAATGGCTTGAACAAACGCACCCATGCCCCTTGGTGTCGTTCCAACAGCTTCAGTCGGGACCGGTGGAAGTGAAGCACACGACTGGACGACCATTGCGACAGCGACTCACGGTTATCATGCACGACGGCGTTGGTCTGAATCACCGCCATACGCCAGCCCATCTTCCGCAAACGCCAGGCCCAGTCGAGGTCACAATCCGAAAAAGGAAATCTATCCGCGTCGAACCCTCCGCTTTGCTCCCACGCGGTGCAACGTACCAGGAGCGGACTCGTATAGACGACGTCGCAGAGCGGGAGTTCCTTTTGGCGCGGGCTTTCGAGTCGCAGCCAGCAAGTGATATGAGGGCCGACCAGAAACTGCCACACGGTCGGCAGTCGGCATCCAAAACCGGCAGGCTGACCCGAATGCTTACGGACGGTAAATCCCGCGGCGGCCACGTCCGGCCGGCGTTCCAAAAATTCGATTGCTTTCAGGATCGGTTCAGCGGAGGCGAGCCAGTTGTCCGTTTCAAATAGAAAGAACCACCTGCACGTAGGATACAGTTTCAAAGCCAGGGCGCAGGCGGCGTTTTCTCCAGCGCTGAACGAACTGGCTTCCGCGGGCTTTGCTTCAATCACTCGCAAATCGACCTCCGGATTATCTACAGCGAACTGCGCAAGCCATTCGGCACTACCATCCGTTGATCCCGCTTCAAATACAATCACGGCCGTTTTTGAGGGCACTTGCCGCAAGGCTTTACACAAAGAGGCTACTGCGTCTCGCAACAGATGGAGTCGGTTGAACGAATTTATGATTGCAACCAACTCAACCATAAATCGTGGCTATAAGGTCGCCCATTCTGCTGCCCACTAAGTTCCAATCAGCATTGTTATCATACCATCTTTGACCTTCGCTGCCGGCGTCGGCGTTAAGTGCCCGCATCAACTCATTCACGCCCTTCTTGGAACCGTCACAAACGAAGAAGTGCGTTCCCGCCACCAAAGGATCGGCGTTGTGACCCTCTGCCAAAACCACCGGGCACCCGGCGGCAAGAGCAGCCATGAAGGTCCCCGATTTGCAAGCAAGGTAGGCCGGATAGCCTGACAAATGACAGGAAGCTTTCGCAAATTCCTGCGCGATTTCCCGAACGGAAAGATCAGATTTCAGGTCGATCGGAAACGATGGGCCCAGCACAGCCGCATCGGCAGGACCCGCGTCCTTTCCGGCAATGACCACTCTGTCCAGAATGCCGCGGTCGTTTAGTTCGTGCAGAAGACGTCTGTGAGTGCGGAGCGCCGTATGCCTTCCGCCAGCCTGACCGAAGACCAGCGGACGCCACCTTGTTCGATCCGGAATACTTATGCGCGGCAAGGGCGGGATATTACTGGATACGGGAAGCAGTGACGTGCTGCCACCAAGGATATTACGCATTCGCACTGTAGTCGTAACGCTAACCCTGGAAATACGGTGTATTCGCCGGACTACCCTTCGCTGGAGAAAGTGCCAGTAGAATGCGGTCTGCCAGGGAAAGCCGGACGACCAAAGTTCATGAAAAAATGTCAGTAACCGCGTCGAGTGATCTGCCAGACCTTTGCATAGCCAGAAAGGCATCCCGCGCCTGTCATATCCGTAACCGGAATAGTGCAGGAGCACGGGGCCTTGCAAGGATTGCAAGAGCGTATCAAGCGCGTCAGCCGAAGGCGCCGGGAGCTTGACGATGGAAAAGCGATCGATGTGCCCGGGGCCCTTCCACTCTGGATCGCAAACCACGAAGGTTGTTTCCATTCCGCGTTGGTTGCGCAGTGTGGTAGCGAGATTAAACGCATGATCTCCGACTCCATCGATGACTGGTGGCAGACGCGGAACACATTGTATGAGGGCAGCCATCAGACACAGGCGCTGCGTTCACGCCCATCGCCTTGGCAAATGGCGACCGGCGAGCACACGGTGAATGAAGAGGACATCGGCACGATCCAAACCCGAAGAATTAGCGTCGGAGCCCTGGTCATAAAAGCCGATCACGTCAAAATCCTCTAAAAGTTGGCGAACGGCACTGAAGGAAGTGTGGCCAGCGTCTTGATCAGAAAACCCGACCTCCACAAGGACAAGAAATACCCTGCCCGCGGATAAAAGCGATTCTGCCCCCTGCAGAACATCCAGATCAAAGCCTTCCGTATCGGTCTTCAGCAGGCTGATGTCTTCGACTGCAAGTGTGTTGCAGAAATGGGCGAG
>JACMLA010000745.1 GCA_014379815.1 Bryobacteraceae bacterium
TATCGCTTCATACGAACGCTACCGCAGAAACGCTTCCGGGAGCCCCCCGTCTACCGGGATCACATGTCCCGTGGTCCGGGAACTGCGGTCGCTGGCGAGCCACACAATGGCCTCGGCGCAATCCCGGGGCCGGATGGGTGCGTTCGTCAAGGTGCGGCTGGCATAGAAGTTGGCCAACGTGTCCCGCAACTGATCGGTTGTCTGATCTTCGCTCCACGGCAGATTGTATTTGTTCAGGGAAGGAATCACCCTCTCGCGTGGAAACATCGTCGAGCCTTCGACCACAGTTGCCGGAGCAATCCCATTCACGCGGATCAGCGGCTTGAGGCCGACAGCGAGTTCGCCAATCAGGTGGTTCACAGCCGCCTTGCTGACGTCGTATGCTTCGCTGCCGCGCTTGGGCACAACGGCATTTGCCGAACTGGTCAGCACAATGACAGCAGGCAGCTTCTGATCCAGCAGAATCTTCTTCGCCTCATCCGCAAGCAGGTAATTCGCCGTGACATTTACGTTCAGCGTCACGCTCCAGTGCTCTTCATCGAGGGAACCATCTGCGGGAAGAAAAACTGCGGCCGTGTTGATGACTCCGTCAAAGCTGCCGAACTGCAGTACGGTCTTTCGGAATGCCTCGCGGATGCTCTCCCGGCTGGTGATATCGATGCTGCAGGAGCTAACCGATTCTGCTCCTCCAATTTTGGCTGCCAGTGCCTCAGTCTCTTCCGCTGCGGCCGCATTCTTGTCGGCGACCATAACATGAGCGCCGAGGTGGGCCAGTTGCAGAGCCACTTCACGGCCTATCCCGGCGCCACCTCCGGCAACTATCAGGACTCTTCGCGAAAACTCCTGCTCCCGCGGCATTCTCTGGATCTTTGCTTCTTCCAGTGCCCAGTATTCGATACGGAACGCTTCCCGTGGCGGAAGGGCTACGTAATTATGAAGGCTGGTAAACGCTCCGGCGACCTCAGGTGTCTTGGCTTGCGGTAGAACTCCGCCATTGCCGTTCCCAGCCGCTACCGCCAGCGACGCTTCGCCTCCCAGTGCGATCCCTCCGGACATCACATGAATTGCGTTGACGTAAAACTCGCCAGTGATCCGGGCTTCCTTTTTAGTTCTGGCAAAGGTAAACATGCCGATTCCGGGGACCAGCACCACAGTCGGGTTTGAGTCCCGCATGGCAGGTGAGCCGGGCTCCCGATTCGCTTCGTAGTAGGAGGTGTATCTCGCCCGGTACGCTGCCATTCCCGTGTCAATCGCGTCGCGGAGCTGCTCCTCGGACCCGGTCGGATCCCAGTTCACAAAAAGCGGCGCAACCCGTGTCCGGATGAAATGATCGGGACAGCTGGTTCCGAGGGCTGAGAGGCCCGGAGCGTAATTGGAATTCACATAGGACAGCACGTCCGCCGAGGCGTTGAAGTGTCCTATGGACCGTTTCGAACCGGCAACTTTGCCCCTCAGGTACGGCAGAATGGCGCTGGCAGTCTTCTCCGGGTCGGGGACAGTCGTGTACCTCTGGCCTCCAAAGGCGAGAGTCTTCCCCTCGTAGCCGGTAACGAACTGGCCCATGTCGTCGATCATCCGCAGACTGTTGACATAGGAGAGCTCGTGCGTTTCCCCCCAGGTAAACAGACCATGACTTCCGAGAAGGATGCCGTCGCAGTCAGGGTGTTCTTCGACCGCGCGCTGCAGCATCAGGCCGAGTTCGAAGCCAGGGCGCTGCCACGGAAGCCAGACCACTTTATGGCCGAATCTCGAATTAAACTCTTCCAGCCTTGCCTTTCCGTTCGCGGACGCTGCTATGGCGATGGCCCAGTCCGGATGCAGATGATCGACATGCTGAAAGGGCAAAAACGCGTGTAGAGGAGTGTCGATGGACGCGGGGGCGGAGCCGGTGCCGAACGTGCACAAGGGATAGTACGAGACCATCTCATCCTCGAATTGTTCGCCGCGGTACACGAGTTTCAGCTGCTCCAGCCTTTCCATATACAGCAGTGCGAAGCCTTCGCGGCGGATAGAACCCAAATCGCCACCGCTGCCTTTCACCGCGAGAATCGTTGTAGGCAATCCTGTCAACGGATCCGTCATGCTGATCTTGGAGCTCGTATTGCCACCGCCAAAGTTGGTGATGCGGAGGTCCGCGCCCAGCAGGTTGGAGCGATATCGCAGCAGGTCGAGCTCGTCCTGATCCAGGGACTCTTGCCACAAATTGTCGAGGAGTTTTAGCATGATGGTTTTAGCCGAACCTATTATATGAGCGTGCATTCACAGCAAGCCCAGCAAACGGTGCATCAGAGGCGGCACCCTGTCGCGCCTTCCAATCATCTGTAACATCGTGGAGCGGTCCGCATAATGGAATCAGGAGCTGATGGATGAGTGACCCAGCTGTGGCGGCAGAGCAGGAACTGGATGCCACACTCCGCAAACTGGCGGAAGCGCACAAGATGGCATCACTGGGCCGTCTTGCCGCAGGCATTGTGCACGAGATTAATACTCCGATCGGTTCGATTCTCTCGAACAACGAGACCATCCGGCGGTCCCTCGTCAGTCTGCGAAAACTGCTTGCCGCTGCAGTGGAAGCAGGGCAGGCTCCCCCTCCGCGGACTCTGGCCGTTTTGGACACACTTGCCAGCCTTACCGATATTGACAAGATCGCCTGCGAACGTATTCTGGCGATCATCCGCGGATTAAAGACCTTTGCGCGGGTCAACGAGTCTGACATTCAGAAAGTCGATATTCATGAGATCATTCTGAACACAATTAAGCTCACTAACTGCGTTTTCCGGCGCAGAATCAGTGTCGAAACAGAGTTCGACGAGAATCTTACAGCCGTTGAGTGCTACCCGGGATTGTTGAATCAGGTGTTTCTAAATCTTGTGGTCAACGCTTCCCAGGCCATTCCTAACGAGGGCACGATCACCGTCAGCACTGCGGTGGAGGGCGATCAGGTCCACATTTCTGTGGCTGATACCGGGACCGGCATTCCCGAAGACGTGCGGCCGCGGATTTTCGCCGCGGGCTTCACTACCAAGCCGATCGGCGAAGGCACCGGCCTTGGCCTGACAATCACCCGTGAGATTGTAGAAGACACTCACGGAGGGAAAATTTCATTTGAAAGTGAGATTGGAGTGGGGACGACGTTCCATGTGTGGATACCCCTTCGCCAGCCGAGATCACAGGAGCGTTCCTAAGTGCAGCTAGATGGAAACGGGCAGTCGCAAACCGACATCATGATAGTGGACGACGAGGATATGGTCGTCACAAGCATTCGTGCTTTTCTCACCCTGGAGACCGAATACAACGTACACGGATTCACTGATCCGGAGCAGGCTGCCAGGTATCTGGAAACCAACCCTGTCGATGTGGTGGTGAGCGACTACCTCATGCCGAAACTGAACGGTATTCAGTTCCTGAACAAAGCACGTACCTTGCAGCCGGAGGCAGCGAGAGTGCTGCTGACCGGTCACGCGGACAAACAGTCTGCCATTCAGGCGATCAACGAAGTGGGCTTGTTTCAGTACCTCGAGAAACCCTGGGATAACGCGCAGCTTCTGCTGATCATTCAAAGTGCTATTGAACGTTCTCAGTTGTTTCGGACTCTGCGCGATAAGATCACGGAACTGGACAGTGCGCACACCTCGTTAAAAGATGTGCAGACCAGGCTGCTCCGAGCTTTCCTCTAAACATATGGATAACAATACGTTCCGGGAACCATCGATCGCGCTGAACCAGATCTACACCAAGCGTGGCGACACAGGAGAAACATCGCTCGTTGGGGGACAAAGACTCCCGAAAGACGACCTTCGCATCGAATGCTACGGCACGGTCGACGAGCTGAACTCACACCTCGGCCTCGCGTGTGTCGAGGCACAGCAAGTCTCTTCGACGTTGCCTCTGAGCATCATTCTGCTTCGGGTACAACATGAGCTGTTTAATCTTGGTTCCATCCTTGCCACCCTGCCCGAGGATGTAGGACCGCAGCAGCCTCGCGTCACTGAAATCGACATCGCGCAGCTGGAAGCTGAGATCGATGCGATGAATGCGGAACTACCGGAGTTGCGGTCATTTGTGTTGCCCGGCGGCAACCTGTTGAACGCACATCTGCATGTGTGCCGAACCGTCTGCCGGCGAGCCGAGCGTGTCGCGGTTACCCTGGCCCGTAAAGAACCGGTGCCTGAGGAAGCCGTAAAGTATCTGAACCGGCTGAGCGATGCACTGTTTGTGTGGAGCCGGTGGGCCAGCCTGAAACTGCACACTGACGAAGTTCTGTGGCAGCCCAACCAGGCCTCCTCGGCCCGAAATCGTTAACGTTCCTTACCTTTCTACGAGCTGGCGGAACCGCTTCACCAGCATGGTGAAAATGGACGCGGTAATTTCCGAGTTATCGGATAGTAAGTCATAGAAATCGTCCCGGCCAATTCGAAGCAGCCGGGTATCTTGGGATGTCGTCGCAGTGATCGCCATCGGTTCCGGGTCAAACAGAGCCCACGCACCCAGAACCTCGTTTTCCTGTGCGACATGCAGCTCGCTACCGTCTCTGGAAATCGCGACCGAGCCTTCCAGGATGACGAACAAAGCATCTGGGTTTGTGTCGGGAGCCAGAACTATTTTTCCTGGAGGGAATCTGGTTTCACGCGCAATCGATGCAATGCGTGACAGCTGTTCCGCACTCAGGTTCTTCAGCAAATCAACCGCTTCGAGCGCGATCACCTTCTCGATGATGTTCAGTTCCGCCATGGAGTTATCAGCCTTCGATTGTCTCAGAGCCCGGCGGGAGAGTAGCTAAGCGTCAGCAGAGCCTTTTCCGCGACCGGCTGCACGTCGGTTCCTGACTTGCGTGCATGAGACTCGATGTCGGTGCGCAAGTCGTTAGCGCGTAGTTCCGCGGCTGTCGCAATTGCACACGCAACCAGCCAGTTATCGCCGGAGCGCAGCAGGATGCGCAGAGCGCCGCTGGCATCGCTGGGGTTCACTCCAAACAGATCCTGGCCAACCTCACGGACCCTGGAGTCGTCATCCAGCAGCGGTAGCACGTAACGCTTCACCTCGCGATCCAGTACGTTGTCGAGGAAATCTATCGCGGCGGTGTGTTCGTCTGTCTTCTGCCGGTTTACCGCCAGATACGCCGCGTACATCTCGCGCGGAGGATAGCGCAAGCCAAGAAGGCGGAACATTCGATCCAGAGCGCTTTTCAGCCTGGCTTCCAGCGTTTGCACAAGCATTCTTGCCCCGGGTGTTTCCTGTGCCTCGCGGAACGGCTCCAGCGCGGCGCTCATCTCGTAGTAGTACCGTGCCTCGGTCAGAATGTGTTGTGTCACGGAATCGCGACCGTAGCTGAGCTTTGGATGGTTTTCGCGCAGATGGCTCAACGCTTTCAGGATCGATTGCCGGATGGTGAGGTCAGGTTCACCCAGCGAAGACAGCAGCAGATCGATAGAGCGCTGCGAGGGAATGGCGCGGAGTACCCGGGGAATCTGCCGGCGTACGGCTTGCGGCATGGTGGTGTCCAGCATCACGTCGCCCAGTGTGCCGACAATGCGCTCACCGAATGAGGCGAGAGAAGCTACGGCTTCACTGCGGAGCTTGCTGCTGGTCAGCATGGGAAGCAGCCCTTCGAGATAGATTCGGTTCTGCAGTTTTCCAGCTGTTCGCGCTGCGGCTGTCGCTACCTGTGGTTCAGAATCGCGAAGCAGTCTGTGAAGCGCGACTATGCCTTCGTCACCGCGTATGCCAATACCAATGGCAGCCAGGCGGCGCTTGCTGGAATCCGAGGCACACGCGTGTTCCTCAATCCACTCCGGCGTGATCAGTTTGGCTGCGAGATCCGGGAAATGCGCCAGAGCACCAACTGCGGTGCTGGCAACGTTGTGATTCGGATGATTGAGTAGACGCCCGGCAAGCTCCGCTGCTTCAGGAGAGAACTCAACCGAGTAACGGACTGCCGCGGGTATGGCTACATTATCTTCGCCAACGCGGGAGCTGCGTAGCTCTGACGAGGCTGCTTCCAGCAAATCGGCCTGCTTCGATTCTGTTGCGAGCTCAAATACTTTGGCGCGAACCTCTGGCGACTTATGCCGGGCGATCTCTCTCAGCTTCGCTGCAACAGGGTAGCGTGGGGCTTCCGCCAGCAGTGACAAAGCATACACGGCCTGACGTGGGGTCCCCGACTCGATGGTCTGCTCCAGCAGAGTTATCGTTGACGATTCGTTGTAATTGACACGCAGGCTCTCGAGGTCCAAGCGACCTCTTTCCAGCTTGCTTCGCACTGTTGCGATGTATTCGTTCTTGGCCTTGATCGAGAGCAGAATCCAGATGACGGAGTAGCCCATCACCACCAGCGCCAGCTGTCGGATTCCCAGATTGAGCCAGTTAGAAAGTACGATCAGCAGCATGCCTCCGATGCCGCGCGAGAAGCGGTCCACGAAGATATCTGTGAATGCCTTGGTGCGATTGCGGAGTTCCAGCGGCAGTGGCAGGTACAGCAGCTCCATACCGGTTCGATTGAAGGAGTAGCGCGTTGCCGCCTCGGCCAGGCGGGCTGCGCCGGTGGACCAGACACCCGGGGCCACGAAACTCGCGAGCGAGGCCAGGGCTATCGAGACCGGCATGATCTGAAGTGCGCCGCCGACGCCAAACCGGCTCACGATGAAAGCCGTCAGGAAGAACTGGAAAACGAAGGTAATGATGTTCAGCCAGAGCCCGTAGAAGCTGCCGAGAAACGCGGTCAGTTCGCGCTGATTTCCTCCGAACTGCTCCTTTGCCATTGCATTGAACTGGAACTCAATGGTGACGTCCACGATGTACGTAAGCGCGATGATCGCAATGATGATCTGCAGGTGACGGTATCGCACCACCGCATCGGCGACGTCTTTGAAGGAAAAGTTTTCTTCCTCTTCCGCGCCTTTGGCCGTTGCGAGGGATACGCCTTTCAGCCGGGTGACGGCGAGGAATGCAGTCCAGGCAAGCAGCACAAGTACCGCGCTAGCCAGCAACAGATGGCGTGTCCCGATAATGTTGACCATTACCGCTGTGAACGAACCGCCAAAAGCAGCGCCGATCACAGCGCCCACGCCAAGGATTCCGTAAAGCCGCTTGGCTTCTCTCGTAGAGAATACGTTAGAAGCGATAATCCAGCCCTGAGAAACCATCGTGATGCTGAAGAGGCTGACAAACGCATTGAAGAAGTACAGCAGCCACTCCCACTGGTACTGCAGCAGGTGCCAGATGAGGACCAGTACGGCCACCATAAAGAAGGTGGCGGCGTTGACTGCGGTTGTAAGCGAAGACCGGACGGCAAGCCTTGTGTAGACATAGGCCATCACACCGCCTGCCGCAGCGATCAGTATGTACAGATAGGGCAGGTCGTCAATATCGAACTTGTGCAGGAACATAGCCCGCGATACAGGCTTGAGGATGTAGTAAGCAAACAGCACCAGCACCAGATACAGACCGATGCAGAGGACTCTGGCTCCTTCTCCTGCACGGATATCGATCAGACTTCGAAAAAACTGACGAATGCTTCCCACAAATCTCCCTTCCAGGTACTTATTTTGCCTTCCAGGTACTTATGTTGTACGCCATCGTGCGGACAACCGGAAATGAAACGGTAGCGCACTCTATCTTATGCCTGCGCAGATACAATAAGAGTTCCTTTTCATATGCCGGAAATCAGCCAGGAAGAACAATTGCGCAAGATGGCTCGCGACTGGGACGAGCGCGCCCGGGAGAACGCACGATACTACGTAGCGACCACCAAAGAAGACTGGACCGACGAAGAATTCTACGCTTCGGGCGAGAAGGTGCTGGCCGAGCAGATCCTGAACGACACGATCAACATATGCCAGGGCAAAGATCCAAAGCAGATGCGCGTCATCGAAATTGGCTGCGGCGCCGGACGAATTACCCGCGCTCTTGCCGGCTATTTCGGCGAAGTGCACGGGGTGGATGTGAGTGCCGAAATGGTGGCGCTCGCCACGAAAGCATTGTCGGACAGACCAAATGCCACGGTGTATCAGAACAATGGAAAAGACCTCAGTGTACTGCCTGAGGGCCCCTATGATTTCGCGTTTTCCATGATTGTGTTCCAGCACATTCCAAGCCGCGATGTGATCTATTCCTACGTTCGCGAGGTGCATCGTCTGCTGCGTCCTGGCGCACTGTTTAAGTTCCAGGTTCAGGGGGATGCAACGCTGCAGACCCTCCCGGATGACACCTGGCTGGGAGTGCCTTTTTCCGATAATGACGCGGTTCAAATGGGAAATAGTTGCGGCTTTGAGCCAAGACACAGGCACGGTGTCGGAGATCAATACTTCTGGCTATGGTTTTTCCGGGTTTAGCTGTTTAGTCCGTTGATTTTGAAGACTTACTGCTTTTTTTTCGCCGGGACGCCCAGTACTGTTTCATTCTTTCGGACACTTCTTTGCGTTCCGCAGCCGACATGCTTTTGCGGCCCCGCTTGTGAGCCGCAGCACCGGAAAGACTCTCTAAAGAAGCAATGAGTTTACTGACACGCCGACGTTCTTCCTGCAGTTCCTCTAGTGCTTTCCAGAAGTCCATCCAGTTGCCAGCTTACCTTACTACCGCCGCCTCGTAAACAAATTGCACTGCGTTATCGGGTAAGGAAAGGCCAGCTGGATAAGGTGTGATAACCCATCTTTGTGACTGCGTACCAGACGCCGGCAGCACCCAGCCCTAATACAACTAGAACCGTAGCTCCGAGCACCCGGATCCATGGGAACCTGAGGCCCTCCCGACTTCGAACCAGCAGATAACTGGCGAAAATGCCCACAAAGTACAGCAGAACCATGGGCAGGGAGAACAGCATCAGGTTGAAGACGTCAGGGGTGGGCGTGATCACGGCGGCAACGATCACAATCCCGAGAATCGCGTAACGTGAGTTAGCCAGAAGGAACTTCGGAGTGGTGATTCTCAGCAAAGTCAGCATGAAAATCAAAACCGGGAGTTCGAAAACAACACCGACACCGAGAATAACGTTGACGAATATGTCAAAGTATTCCGTTATTGTGATCATCGGGCGAATATTGACACTCTGCCCAACACCCAGAAGGAACTTAAGGCCAAACCGGAAAGCGATGAAGTAAGCGAACAGACCCCCGAGAATGAAGAGCCCGGCGGTGCTGATTACAAACGGGACGGCCAGCTTCCGTTCTTTCTTGTAGAGGCCAGGGGCGATGAAGGACCACGCCTGATACAGGACCCAGGGCGATGCGATAAACACCGATGCCAGCAGCGGCAGCTTGAACCAGGTGATCATGACTGCGTCCATCGGTGACGTGAAGATCAGCTCGGGCGGGTAGCCGAGGCTCGTCAGGGCGGCTTCTGCCGGCTGCTGCACGAGATACCAAAGTCTTTGCGCAAAAGCCACCGCAAGTATGAAGGCCACGCCAAGGCCGTAGAGAGATTGAATCAGCCTGTGGCGCAGTTCCTCGAGGTGCCCGAGAAAAGACATGCGCAGCATTCCATCGTCGTCCTCATCGTCGTCATCGGTGGAGCTGCTGGCAGGCGGAGGAGGGGGAGGTGGCTCTGAGGCGGCCAGAGCAGGAAGTGTTTCTGCAACGCTCTGTCCGGGCCCATTGCCAGGCTGGCCGTAGCGCCCGGTATGGTAGTCGTCTGACGGTGCTTCGACCGCGTACGTCGCCGGGTCGGAGGAGGCGTCTTCCACTGTCCCGCCCCCTGCCGCAGTGAATGGCGGTTTGTTGTTAGTTTGATCTTCTGCCATACTCTCAGGTCAAAATCGAACCAGCCCAGCGCGTTAACGAACAGCGATCACGTGTGGTTTGATTCATGCCCGGCCGGGGCCGGGATTCAGGACTTGACGGGCTCTGATGCCGCAGCCGCCGGAGGCTGTCCATTGCTGGACTTTGTTCGGTCAGCGTCGTTCTCATCGTCATTCACCGTAGCCACCTGATGATTAGATCCGTGGTAGTCTGGCGAACCGTCATGCTCTGTTACAGCGCCCTGAGTTGCGGAAGCGCCTGTTGTCGAAGAATCTTGAGCGGAGTAGTCGTACGGTTCTGAACCATGAGTTCCGGAATCGTAATAGGGATCGTAGTTATAAGTCTCGCCGTTGTAAGCCTGCGTGACTTCCTTCAACTCTGTATCCCGCTCAATCGCATTCATCTCGCGATCGAACGTTGTCTTTAATTCGCTCGAGGCACGACGAAACTCCGTCATCGCCTTGCCAATGGTGCGACCCAGCTCGGGAAGCTTCTTCGGGCCAAAAATCAGCAGTGCGAGGACGAAGATGAAGATGGTTTCCGGAACACCGAGTGGACCCATTCCTTCGCCTCCATTACAAAATCGGACTTCACCATGATAGCAGGGTGCCTGTCTGAGTGATGACGCAAACCTGTTGACTAATGTCCTAATCAACTAGTACAATTCACTCGTGACCGCGCAAGCCTGTCGGTTCTTTCTGGACACGAAAAGCGGAGTTCCCGTGTACCGGCAGATCATTGATCAGGTTCTTGTTGCAGTGGCCTCCGGAAGCTTAAATCCAGGAGATCAACTGCCAACAGTCCGGCAACTTGCCGTTGACCTTTCGGTGAACCCGAATACTGTTTTGCGGGCCTATAAAGAACTGGAGATTCGGGGCTTTCTGTCCACGCAGCAGGGTTCGGGTACCTTCATCAGCCACGCGCCGGAAGTTCCCGTTGATGAGGCAAAACGGCAGGAGCGGCTGACGCAGATCGTGGCGCAATTTGTTGCCCGGGCAGCGGGAGAAGGATTTTCAGTGCGCGAACTGGCGGAGCGTATCGGCGAGATGATTGCCGAACATCGCCAATAAGCAGACGATAAGGAGATTAGTTGCATGTCCATTCCTCTGGTTATCAGGCGAAGAGAAACGTCTGACATATTCATCGGCCAACCTGTCAGCAGTGTTGGTGTTCTGGCCGGTCTGGTCGTTATCGGAATCGGTGTACTGGTGCTGGCGGCTACTGGCGAACCAGGCTTCGTTCTGGCTACCTTACCAGTTGGCCTGTACCTAATGTTCTCGATCAAAGTGGCACAGCAGTGGGAGAAGACAGCGGTTCTCAGGCTCGGAAGATATGTGGGCTTAAGAGGGCCGGGCCTTTTCCATGTCATTCCGGTGATTGAAACGACGACGCGTTTTGTCGACCAGCGCATACGTGTCACCGATGTCAAAGCGGAGTCTGCGCTGACCCGGGATACGGTACCGGTGAACGTCGACGCGATTGTGTTCTGGGTCGTCTGGAACGCTGAAAAAGCAATCCTTGAAGTGGAGGACTTTTCCGTCGCGATTGGCTTGAGCGCGCAGACTGCTTTGCGGGAATCCATCGGTCGTCATGAGCTTGCGCAGATGATTACTGAACGCGAGATTCTTGGCAGGGAACTACAGCGTATTCTCGATGAAAAGACAAATGCGTGGGGCATAACGGTCCAGTCGGTCGAGATACGCGACGTTCATATCCCGCCCCAGCTGGAGGACGCGATGTCCCGACAGGCTCAGGCGGAACGCGAGCGGCAGGCACGCATCATTCTTGGAACTGCAGAGACGGAAATTGCGGACAAGTTCGCGAAGGCTTCCGAAGTCTACGCTAATAATCCGACCGCACTGCACCTTCGCGCAATGAACATGCTGTACGAAGCGATCAAAGAGAAAGGATCAATGGTTATCGTTCCGTCTTCCGCTGTTGAGACGATGGGCTTCGGTGGCAGCCTTGCCATGGCCTCTATGAAACGCAGTGAGCCTTCGCTGTAGTTAACGCTGGGGCTGTGGCATCGTATGGAGATGTTGACTCGCCGGCAATTACTCACTGCGGCCGCGGTCGGAGTGCCTTCTCTGAGCTTGCGAGCTCAAGACCCCCGTCGCACCGAGGTACCACGAACGGATCTGTTCCCGGAACTCCAGTCCCGGCGAAGCGAGCCAAAACCGATCACCGTGGAAGAGCGGCAGAGTCGCATGGAGCGCGCCAGAAAGCTGATGGTGGAGCACAAGCTGAATGCGATCCTGCTGGCAGGTGGGACCAGCCTTCAGTACTTTTCGGGAGTCCGCTGGGGCAACAGTGAACGCTTATTGCTGATGGTCCTGCCGGCGAAGGGCGAGCCGTTATTCATCAGCCCGGCTTTTGAAGAGGATCGCGCCCGCGAGCAAATTCAACTGGGACTTGGGACCCGTCAGCAGGTCTTTACCTGGCAGGAAGACGAAAGCCCTTACGATCTGGTCGCAACAGCGCTGAAGGAGCGGGGTATCCTCACCGGAAGGCTTGGCGTGGAAGAGAACGTCAAGTTCGTCTTCAGCGACAGTATCGGTAAGTCGGCGGCTGGTTCCACCTTGACCAGCGCAACACCTGTCACTGCAGGGTGCCGGTCCATCAAGACTGCTGCCGAACTTGCTTTGATGAAGTTTGCCAATCAGGTGACTTTGCAGGCGTATGAAGCCGCCTACCGGCATTTGAAAGAGGGAATGCTGCACCCGGAGTTCGCCGGCCTGATCAGCGTGGCCCACGCGAAGCTGGGATTTCCAGGCTATGCCATGGTTCTGGTCGACGATTCGGCGGCTCTCCCGCACGGGTCCGTTAAGCCGCAGAAGATTCGTGAGGGCAGCCTGATCCTGATCGACGGCGGATGCACGGTAGAAAACTACCAGAGCGATATCAGCCGCACCTTCGTCCTTGGCAAGCCCACGGACAAGATGAAGCAGGTATTCTCGATTGTCCATCAGGCCCAGACAAAGGCACTGAAGACGGCGCGTCCCGGACTTGCGTGCGAGGCTGTGGACGCAGCGGCCCGGCAGGTAATCAACGACGCGGGTTATGGTCCGGGCTACCGTCTATTCACGCATCGCGTGGGTCATGGGATCGGTATGGATGGGCACGAATGGCCCTATCTGGTTAAGGGCAACAAACTTCCGCTCGCCAAGGGAATGACGTTCAGCGACGAGCCAGGAATCTATCTGCGCGGCGAGTTCGGCGTGCGACTTGAAGACGATATGCACATCACCGAGAACGGTGCGGAGCTCTTCACTCCGCAAAGTCCGTCACTCGAACAGCCATTTGCGGAGGCTTAGCGGGACCGCAGAGCCGCGACCCCGCTGGCAAGTGCGGAACGGTACACGCCAACGTCGCTGCCCCACGAGATCACATTGAAACCTGCAGCGATCCATGCATCCGCCTGCTGCGCTGTGCCGGGCTGAATCCCGAGGAGCTTCCCGTGCTTGCGCGCGGCACTCACCACCGTGGCCATTGCCTGAGTAAACAGGCCGTCATCAAAACGTCCCGGGATGCCAAGACTGGTGCTCAGATCCATGTGTCCGATCCACAGGCAATCGACGCCTGGCACGGCAGCGATGGATTCCGCGTTGGCCACGCCAATTGAAGATTCAATCTGACAGATCACAACGGAACTCGCATTGATTTCGCGGTAATATTCAGCCGGATCCGGCGGAGTCAGGAAGTCGGTGTGTGTTGTACCGAGGGCAACGCCGCGTTTTCCATCTGGCGGATACTTGACTGCGTTCACGATTGCCTGGGCGGCTTCGGCAGTCTCGACATTCGGGACCATGACGCCCATAGCTCCCGAGTCCATGACGCGAGCCAGAAAATGGTACTCATTCTGGGGCACCCGGACAAACGGCGTCAGAGGGGTCGCTTTTGCCCAGGCAACCAGGTCGTAGATACGATCCACATCGAAGCCGCTGTGCTCCATGTCGAACACCACAAAGTCGAGATCAACGCTCTCCAGAATGCGCGCGATACCGCGGGTGGCAAACTCCAGCACCATGTGGCCGACGGGCATACGACCGCTGGCGATCACTTCCCGAAAACGATTCGTCTTCATTGAGAGCTAATTATCTATTGCTACTCCTCCTTCTGTCATTCGAGACAATGACAATAGCCGGAGGATTCAATGGAAGCTGCGCGAGTTGCCGGATCTGCCGCCATTCGGGTATCGCTCGTCATTGCTGCAATAAATCTGGTGGCAAGCGGTCAGCCGGCAACTCATCTTCCGGAATGTCCTGCCAGCAGCGCCGCATTCCGTCCTGCCCCTAAGCCGTGGGACATCGCGAATGATCCGGCCTTAGACACACTTTGGCACCGCCTTGGGATTCCTTCTACTCTGCGCCCGGCCAACGAACAAGGATTTGCAGCTGGAGATTTCGACATGGCATGCCAACAGGACTGCCGAGCCGAGGTGGTCAGTACCGATCGCGTCCTCGAGGGACGGGGACGCGATTCTATAGTTCGCGTCTGCAAGTATGGATCTGCTTGCCGGTTCCTGTTGCTTCACGAGGGAGTGAATCGATGGGGTTTGGTCGACTACGTTGATTTTGACTTCTTCAGATACGAACCACCTACGGAGGTCGTTGCCGCAGAAGATCGCCGATGGCTTGTCTGGAGTCGCTCCGGTGGTGTCGGCACCGGTGTGTCGCTAACAATTGCGGACTGGTTTGAGGTTCGTTGTGGCAGGTTGCGCCAGGTTCTCTCACTACCCCTGCGCGGTTATGACATCGAGGCGATCCCTGCGCGCTACTTCTCGACGCGCTTCCGAAGATTTAGGAGTGTCAAAGGACGGGAGGTGCTTGAGTTTGCTTACATCGTCCAGTTCGAGGACGACGAGCACCATCTCCTCTTGTGGCAAGAAGAGCGAACAGTCCAGTACTCCCGCGCTACTAACAACGCTTCGTTTGCCTTCGATTCGCAGGGATCGCATATCCCGGAAGACCTCGTTGACAAAGTATTCTCATTCGATTCGCTGCACAGAAAGGATTTCGTCGATTTCACCTACGAGCGCCTTCGTTCAATTGCCGCAAATCGGGCCGACCATCGCCGGAATTGGCTTCGCGAATTTCTGGCTGGAGAGCCCCTGAATGCGAAGACGCAGACGCTGCAGCAAACTCTGGATAGCTCCGAGGGCAAGCAGAAAAAGCTTCAGACGCGTTAGCCGCAACGGAAAGACGACGAGCTGGAGGGTTGTGGCTGGGAGGCAGGGGCTCGAACCCCGATAAGCAGAGTCAGAGTCTGCTGTCTTACCATTAGACGACCTCCCACCGAGGACGCTTAGGTCTCAGTATACAACGGCTCCGGTGCTGCCGGGGGTGCAGGCGGCTGGGTATTCACGACACGTTTCGGCCGGTCTGCATAGACTTTCAGGTAGCGTTTCCACCCTGCTCTGCATGTCGCAGGCGAGAAGTCCTTCGCCCAAAGCTGAAAGAGGTCCAGCAACAGTTTGTCAGCTTTTGACAGAAGCCGCTTACGGTTCGATTCGTTACCAGGAAAGTCTGCAAGGAGACCGGCGGTGACCACCGCATCGTTAATCTCTCCGAGCAGCCCTTGCAGCCCGCGGAGCTGTTCGATGCGGCGCACCATAGATGGTCCGTAGGCAGGACGAAAGATCTCCAGCGTGTAGCGAAATCGCTTGGTCAACAGGCGAAACTGATGGATTTCGTCCCACGTGCGGCCAGGCACAAGAGCCTCGTCACCCGCCGTAAACCACTCGTCCGCGAGTTGCGGCATTGCGGTCCGCAGGTTGTCACCGACACTCTGCTTACCCCTCCATTGCTTGCTAGTCATGACAATTCCAGCTTGCTTTTCCAGCGATCCGGGAGTTCGCTTGCTCCCACCCCTCCGAGCACCGCCAGAAATTCGTTCTGTGCCTGGTGCCGACGCTCCTGCAAGGGCTTCCTGAAAGACGCCCTCTTTGCGCCCAGACTGATCGCTATGTCGAAGTTCCGCACCTCGCCTGCCGTCGTCATGATGGCTTTCAGATCCCGACGAACTTGCTTGACGCCTTTAGTTCGAAAGAACTGTTCAAACAAGCGCAGACTTTGCTGCAGACGCCGGATGGCTACGCGCATCTTGTGCACCGCATCCTCTTCCGGAGCAGCTGCCGCCTTGCGTATTGCTTTGGCTGCATCTTCGAGCCGGTCTGTCGTCTGGGCGGAGCCAAACTCCCGCATGGTGGTCATTGTTCAGAGCTCACGATCTGCAGCGGCACTTCATAGACCTCGCGGAATGCCCCCGAGACTCGTTCGGCCGCCCATATCTCCAGTGCAAGATCGCCGCTGCCTTCGACCAAAACCGTTGCACCGGCGCTAGTGAGAGTACAGGAAATCTCCTCGACGCGATGCTGCTGCGTGGTGTCGAGCGCGACCGCCAGACGTAGCAGTGGGGTCAACTGCACGACGGTCCGTCTCTGGTCGGGCGTGAGGCTGCGAAAGGTATCGTGCCGGACCTGCGGCATGCTCTTGCGGTGATAGCGGCAGAGCGAGGCTACCAGACGGCGCTCCTGATCGGTGAAGCCAGGAAGGTCAGAACTGCCGACAAGATAGGCCGAATGTTTGTGGTGCCCGGTATCGCTGACAAAGTGCCCGGTGTCGTGGAGGTATGCCGCAGCCTGAAGGAGCTTACCGCTCTCGGGAGGGAGCCGGTGCAAGGGCTGCATCGCGTCGTAGAGCTCGCAGGCGAGCGACGAAACGTGACGGGCGTACTTGATGTTGACATGGTACTTGCGACACATGTCTTCAACCACGTGAATCTGCTGTCTAGATAGCCGCGTCAGCTCGCGTCCCGCACCTCGGGAAGACAGGTCTGCGATTGTGCCGTCCCTGACGCCGGCCGTACTGTAGTGGATCGAGCTTAGCTCAAGAGCCTCCATCACGTTGCGGAATACTGCGGCTCCAGCGATGATGATCTCGGCTCTTCTGGGTCCAACGCCGTTGATGCCGCGCCGGATCTGAAGGTCACTCGTGGCCAACTGCTTGTACAGCTTCTTAACTTGTCCGATCTTCGCCTTTTTCTTGTCCGCGGAGTCGCGGTCGACACGGTTGATGAGGTTTACAGCACTGACAATCGCGGCGGCCGTGGCTGAGGTGGCAATCACCCGGTCGAAAGTAATGTTGTGCAGTATACGCCGGACAGGCTCGAATTTATCGCGTATGTATCGGTCCAGCTGAAGAAGTTCCATCGGCTGGGGAGGGTCGTGCCGCAGGAACACCTGCGTTAGCCGAACAGCTCCCAGTGGACGGGACAAACCCTCGGTCAACTCACCATCTTCACTGACGATGAACTCGGCACTGCCGCCGCCTACATCGATGATCAGCACCCGCGAATCGGGCTGAGGCCAGCGAGCCTGCACTCCAAGGTGAATGAGCCGCGCTTCTTCCTGCCCTGAGATGATTTCGACCGGGAAGCCCAGAGCTTCCGACGCGCGCGACACAAACTCTGCCTGATTGCTGGCATCCCTGACCGCGCTGGTAGCGACGGCACGAACGGCGGTCACATCCAGTTTGGAATACGTGGACGCCATTCGGCGGAGAACTGTGGTCACGGTCTCGATAGCCTCGGCACTGATGCTGCCGGAATCAAAGACACTTTCACCCAGGCGGGTTACCTCGCGGTCCTGAGCCAGTGTGTTCCACGGAGTGCCGGGCAAAACCTCCGCCGCGAGCATCCGCACTGAGTTGCTGCCGATGTCGACAGCTGCGTAGCGCGCCATAGCTCAAGTTTACAGTTTGACTACAACGGGTTGCCAGTACAACTTATGTGCACAGGTTTTACATGCTGCGCGATGTCCTTGCGGCCGGTGCGCTTATGCTCAAGAAGTATGCCCGGGAATGTCTGGTGGAAGTTGACTGCATGAGGTCGGTTTTGCGACTTTGGGCGCTTTGCGCGATGGCCCTGGGAGTCTGCGCGGCGGGACAAACTGCGGCGCCTGCGCAGGCCGCGCCACAGGCCTCGGATACTCAGTTTGTAGGCGGCGAGGTCTGCCGGACATGCCATCCCAATGTTTGGGTGACATGGTTCAAGAACCCTCACTACAAGAGCGTGGCTGCGGGTAACACTCCACCTGAAAAGACAGGCTGCGAAGGCTGCCACGGCCCCGCCAAGGCACACGTTGCGGCGCGTGGTGGCAAGGCCACGATCATTGCCTTCTCGGAGCTGAAGCCTAATCAGATTCTCGACAACTGTCTCAATTGCCACGGCAAGGACTTTACCCGTTCTCAGATTCGCCGTTCCTCGCATACTCAGACCGATGTGGTTTGTACCAACTGCCACTCGATCCACAAAAGCGAAACGCAAAAGAACTTGCTGGCGAAACGACAAGCCGATCTCTGCTACAACTGCCACGCCCCGGTTCGTGCGCAGTTCAACATGCCCTTCAAGCACAGGGTGAACGAGGGTGTGGTGCAGTGTTCGGACTGCCACAATCCGCATGGCGCCGTTGCCCCCACGTGGCGAATGGCAGCGCGGCCGCGTATGGTCGACCATGCGCTTGGTAACGAAGAGCCGTGCCTGAAGTGCCACGTCGATCTGCGCGGACCGTTTCTGTTTGAGCACGCTGCTGTGCGGGTCGATGGTTGCGAGAGCTGTCACGCTCCCCATGGCTCCACGAATGCGCGGCTGTTGAAACGTCCTGTGCTCTACACACTTTGCCTGGAGTGCCACAACGGTGCCGGGAATTTCGGTCGCACAGGCGAAGGTGTCCCGCTGCAGTCTTCTTCTCACAATATGGCCGATCCACGCTTCCGCAACTGCACGACGTGTCACGTGCGCATTCACGGCAGCAATGCAGACCGGACGTTCCTGAGGTGATGTCGTACATGCGCCTGCGTTCTTTATACAGATTTGCTGCCGCAACGTTTTTGGTGATGTCGGCTGCCGTGGCACAGCCTGTGGTGGCTCCTACGAATGCGCCGATTCAGACGATCCGCGGCGAGGACTTTGGCGGATACAACTTCACCAACACCTTCGAGACCGGCTACCGTTTTCGTTCCGTCGGAGGCGACTTAGGGAAGTACAGGAGCGACGTGAATTTCGGCAACGGCCTTCGGCTACTTTCCGGGAATCTTACGGCGCATTCCAAAGAGGGCCGGGGGAAATACTTCGACGAGCTGCTGCTCAACACGCAGGGTCTGGGCAACGATCCTTACCAGTACTCGTCGTTGCGAGTGGGTAAGAACAAACTGTACAAGTACGATTTCACATGGCGGCTGAATGAGTACTTCAACCCCGGCCTGACTCTTGCTTCAGGGCAGCACTTCCGGGATACGACGAAGGCTCTTGCGGACCACAATTTCGTGCTGTTGCCACAGAGTCCGTTCAAGGTGTTTCTTGGCTACTCCCGGGTCAGCCAGACCGGACCGGGTCTTAGCACGGTCAACTTCTTCGGCGCGACGCGAGGCGATGAATTCCCGCTGTTTGCTGACATCCAGAGAAGGCAGAATGAATACCGTCTTGGCTTCGAAGCCAGCGTATTTGGAGTGAAGCTTTCGGTGCTGAGGGCATGGGAGTTTTTCAAGGACGACACTCGTAAGACGTCGCCCTTTTTGCAGGCAGGAAACAATCCCGGAGACGACAACACGCTATCGTCTTTGCGAAGAGACGAACCGTATCACGGAAGTACCCGGAGCTGGAGAGTCAATCTGCTATCGGACCGAAGTAAGTGGATGACGGTCAACGGGCGATTTACTTATGCGGGCACGCGACGCGACTTCATCTTCGATGAAAGCTCCGTGGCGTCCCAGCGATCCGGTGGAGCCCTGAACCGGCAGGTACTCGTGTTTGGCAACGGTCGCAGACCTGTAACAGCAGGATCGCTGACACTGGTGTTTTTTCCGACCGAACGTTTGACGGTCACGAATCACACGGCGATCCACAGCACGCGGATAGACGGAGATGGCTCATACAGCGAACTGGACAACAGCACGCTCGCGTTCTCGACACTGGAGTTTCAGTATCTCGGGATTCGCACCTTGTCGAACGCCACCGATATCAATTTCCGACTCACGGAAAAACTAGGGCTGTTCACTGGCTATCAGTACGCCAACAGGCGGATTCGCTCGGTCGAGCAAACGGCATTTGACAATCAGCCGGAGCGCACCGAGTATGCGCAAACCAATCAGCTGCACACCGGCAGATTCGGAATTCGTGTGCAGCCAGTCAAGGCTCTTCGTGTTGTGCTCGATGGGGAAATTGGGCGGGCGGATCGCCCAATCTATCCGACAAGCGAGAAGAATTACCACGCAATCGGCGGCCGGGTGCAGTACAAGAAAGGTAGTTTCCTTGTTACTGCGCTGGCGCGAACCAACTACAACACGAACTCGGTTTCGTTGTCGTATCACAGTTCCCGGTCTCGGGTTTACTCTGCCGATGTTGCATGGGGTCCGAGACCGTGGCTATCGTTCGACGCCAGCTATAGCAAGCTGCATCTGGACACGCTCACGGGAATCGCGTATTTCTATAACTCGGATCTGGTGAACGATCGCTCAAGATACATCAGCAATATACATACCGGCTACTTCGGCTCGCGTTTCGTTCTCGGACCCAGAGCGGAGTTCTCTGTTGGGTACAGCAGGGTGCAGGATACGGGCGATGGCCGGCGTCCGGGACCCGCAGCTCCTTATATTCTCGGCACCACGCCAGCGCCGATTGAGCCTGGCACGCTGGGCTTCACTACGTATCCTCTGGCTTTCGATTCCCCGCTTGCCAGGTTTTCCTTCCGCGTCAACAAGAGCATTCGCTGGAATGCCGGCTATCAGCACTATCGCTATGCAGAAGAGCTGATCCGGCAGCAGAATTACCGCGCGCATACCGGATTCACCAGCCTGAGCTGGGCCTTCTAGGCCTATCTCGCCGCGTAAGCCTTGGTGTACTTGTTACGGCTGTTGACTACCTCAAACGAACCGTCAGCCTGAGCAGTGAGTTTGAGATGCTGGCCCTGGCAGTTCTCGTCCAGATTGGCCACGAAGGTCTCGGGCGAGTTCGCTTCTGTCTTGCCTTCGATGGAGTAGTGGACCTGCCAAAGATCCTCGAGCCCTGGCGAGGAGCGCACGA
>JACMLA010000746.1 GCA_014379815.1 Bryobacteraceae bacterium
CCGAACATCCTGCAGAGCGCTGATCAGGCGATCTTTGCTCAGTCCAACTTCCTTGAACAATCGCCCGGTAAAGCCAGAGTCATCGCTCATGGCCAGCAGTAAATGCTCGACCGACAGGTAATCGTCTTTCAGCCGTTTGGCTTCGTCGGCGGCATCGCTAGAGACTTTGTTCAGGCGGGGGGTGACGTAGATCTGATCGGGAGCGCCAGAAGGGCTAGAGACTTTCGGCAACCGCTCGAGTTCCTGCATCACGCGCCGATGCACGGTCTCTGGCGAAATACCTGCTTTCAGGAAGATAGATAAAGCAAGGCCGCCCTCTTGCTCCATGAGCCCGGCAAGGACGTGCTCTACATCGACTTGCTGGTGACTATACTTTACGGCTTTGGACTGAGCGGCCTGCAGCGCCTGCTGCACTTTCTCAGTCATACGATTGAAGTCCATTGGGTGAGGCTACTCTTCTCCTGGGAGGTTAGAGTAGCATCTTAGCCCAAAGGTTGCAATTAAGTTGAGTGCCCGGCACTCATGCCAGCCGGAGTCGACGTTAGGACGACTTTTTCGCCTTTGCGACGAAGTTGAGTGAAGCCGAATTCATGCAATAGCGCAGGCCGGTGGGCTTAGGACCGTCATCGAAAACGTGCCCAAGGTGACCTTCGCAGCGGGTGCAAACCACTTCGACCCGGCGCATTCCGAAGGTGCTGTCGGTGTGCTCGGTGACGTTTTCCTTCGCAATTGGCTGCCAGAAACTTGGCCAGCCTGTACCGGATTCGAACTTGGTTTTGGAGTCAAACAGAGGAGTTTCGCAGCACACGCAAGTGTAGGTTCCTTCCGCATGATTGTCTGCATACTTGCCAGAGCCCGCCCGTTCGGTGCCTTTCTGGCGAGCCACATGAAATTGCTCCGGCGTTAGCTGCTTCTTCCACTCTTCGTCGGTTTTGGTAACTCGATCCACGGTCACGACCCCCTTCCGGGACCCGTCAGGCCCGAATTGAACAATTTTCACGCTGCCACCCTTTGCGGGATTGGCTAGTAGTGCTCCGGCCGCACCAAAGAGCGCCGCAGTACCCGCCGCTGACAGCAGTTGTCGCCGGCTTAAGTGTGATTTTTCCATTTCACTCTCCAGATAAGTAATACGTACACCGGGGAACAAAATTCCAGAGCATCCTTCACTGGTTTTCGAGTTCCTCGTCACTGAGAGAAAGCTTCTGCTCAAACCCGCCGCCCTTCTTCCAGGTAAATTGCAGAGGCGTTCCCCGAAAGTGCATCAGGCCGAGCGAATTTGCGCTATGACGAAATTTCTTGAGCGTCTTGAAATCAAAATCCTTGTCGCCTCGCGCGTACAACAGGAGATACGTAAACGGATCGGGCGTGGTGGACGAAAGTTCCAAAACATTCCAGCCGCCGGAGCCAGACCCCATCGCGACTACGAGGATCTGTTGACCACGGCTTAGAATCAGAGCCGCCCAGTCCTGGTGGCCATCGTCGTTGAAGTCCGCGCGCACAAGCGCCGGTTCGAAGGAAAACCGATACTCTGAGAACCACGTCGTGATCTGGGTTGCGACCCGGGAAGGCTTCCAGTCAGGGTACCGGGCCCCGATCAGTTGCCCGATGTCATGGGGCAAAGTGAGCGCGAATAAGACCGGTACAAGAAACGACACGGGTTCAGCTTACACAACTTCGGAAACTCTGCGACAATATGAGAAGGTTTTGTGGAAAAACAGTCAATTGCAAACATGTTAGCGTGACCGATGCAACCTGCACATTCCTCCGTACTGGAACGTGTCCGGGCACTATGCATGGCATTGCCCGAAGCAACTGAAACGCGAACCTTTGGCAATCCAACGTTTCAGGTTACCGGAAAAACGTTTTGCGTGTTGGAAACGTACCGGGGCGAGTTCAGCATAGCTGTCAAAGTCGGCAAAAGCGAACAGGCTCGCTTCATGCAGGACACCCGCTTCTTCAGAACACCCTACGTCGGGCGTTATGGATGGGTGTCGCTAAAGTGCGCCGCTGCGCCTATCGAGTGGGATGAAGTACAAACGCTGATGGTCGCAAGCTACCGGCAGATCGCTCCACCCCGTCTGGTAGAAGCCCTCGGTGCAGTTTAAACAGCAGGTTGTTCGATAGAGATGGCGTCCCCAGCGGGATTCGAACCCGCGTTACCGCCGTGAAAGGGCGATGTCCTAGGCCTCTAGACGATGGGGACGTGAAAGGGAAATCACAATTCGGAAGGCCAGCACTTAGTGTAGCGTTGGCCTTACAAGTGAGTCAATCAGAGGCTAACTTAGATGGTCTTGAGGTAAGCCAGTACGTCTGCGCGTTCTTCATCGGTAAGCAGATCGGCATACGCGGGCATTCCGTTTCCGCCCTGGTTGATGATGGCCTTCACCGAAGCGTCGGTCACTGCTTTTCCGTTCTTCAGCTTCTCTTTCTTGTATAGGCCTTGCAGAGATGGACCCATCTTTTTGTCGGGAGAATCGACGTTATGGCAAGCACCGCACTGCTCGAATGTCTCTTTACCCTTCTCTACGTCCCCGGCCTTTTCGTTAGCTGCCACGGCAACTCCGGCCGCAAGTAAAAGTATGGAAAATAGGGATGCCGTTTTCTTCATTTTGCCCTCACTCCTTGTTTTTAAGATCACCACGAGGTTTCTTAAGATCATCACTAGTTTACACCGTGGAAACGACGATTCTCGCCATTTTTGCCAAGGCTCCGATCCCTGGCAATGTCAAAACCCGCCTGATTCCACCGCTTAGTCCTGAGACTGCGGCCTCACTTCACGAAGCCTTCGTCCGTGATATGTATTACCGCTGCTCGCAGATACCGGATCTTTCTGTCGCGCTCTGGACAGACATAACTACTGATGCGTGGCCGGACCTTCCTGTTGCTCGTAAATTGCAGATTCCAGGCGACTTGGGATTAAAGATGTTTCACGCTGCTGAATCTTGCCTGCGAGAGGGCGCATCCCGGGTTGTGATTGTCGGGGCGGACTCCCCGACTCTGCCGGCCGGTCATCTCTACGCCCTGCTCCGCGCGACGGCAGATGTCGCTTTGGGGCCAGCCGAAGACGGAGGGTACTACGGAATTTCCTGTGCACGCGTGC
>JACMLA010000747.1 GCA_014379815.1 Bryobacteraceae bacterium
GGCCGTAGAGCGGCTGCGCGACAGAATCACGCCGCACCTCCTGATCTCGGAGATTCGCACCGTTGCGGCAGACGACCTGTGGATGAGCCCTTGCTACAAACGGCCAAGCGTCGCCATTCACTTTACCTGGAAACAGGAGTGGCCGGCCGTGAAGCGCCTGCTACCTCTAATCGAACGCGAACTCTCTCCATTTCAGCCTCGCCCTCATTGGGCCAAGTTGTTCACGTTGTCTCCGTCGGAACTGCGGCCCCGATACGAGAAGTTGGGCGACTTCGTCCAACTGGTAAAGAAGTACGACCCTGCCGGAAAGTTTCGCAACGATTACCTCAACACAAATCTCTTCGCGGATTGAGACCGACATCCAGGAAGGGCGCTAGCCAACTCGTGCTACGTTGTCCGCGAGGATAACGATGCTGCGAACCCTTGTTCTAGCCTCCGCTGTGACCTCCGTTGCCCTGGTGAACACCTGTGCCCTGTTGGCACAGACACCGGGCAGAACTGCAATGCTCCGCGGCGTGGTTGTTGCGCAGGACAGCAACCAGCCTGTACGAAAAGCAGGAGTCTTCCTGACCCTGAACGCAAATCCTCCGCAATACGCCGTCGCGATTACCGATAGCTCAGGACAGTTTCGATTCGATGGCTTGCCGTCTGGAGCATATGAGCTTCGCGCTTCGAAAGAAGGCTATGGCTCGGCACAATGGGGCGCAGAGAAACCCGGCGAACTGGCGCGGCTCCTCGTCCTTAAAGAAGGCCAAGTAGAGAGCACCATTCGCATGGCTCTGACCCGGCACATCGTGGTCTCCGGCGTTGTCTGGGATCAGGACGGCGATCCTGTTTCAAACACATTCGTCTCAATTTTCCAGGAGGGCTATCCTCGTGGCACCCGTGATCTCGTGCAAAGGGGAATGGCCCAGACAGACAGCCTCGGGC
Organism: Bryobacteraceae bacterium; assembly: GCA_014379815.1. Next base: position 931 of record JACMLA010000747.1, read on the forward strand.
GCTATCGTTTTGCAACACTGCCGCCTGGTAAATACTATATTTCCGCGGGTTGGGAATCTCAAAGCGATCCGGAGAACGCGAACTATAGCCAGCGGCAGTTTTATGGTGCTCAGACAGACTGGCGGAAAGCGCCTCCTGTCATCCTCAAGTTGGGCGATCAGTTGCGGGACGTTGATTTCCACCTTGTGTCGTTGCCTTACGTTTCGCTTCAGGGGCGGGTTCAGGGGCCGCCCCTGCAAGCAGTTATTCCCGTGGCGAATCCCGGCATTCCGAACAGCTTTCGTCCGCCTGACGTGCTTCTCGAAATTCGTTCCGACGACCCCGGTTCGTTACCCGGAGTTGGCACAACACACATCGATGCGAGTCCGGAGCATTACGAGTTTCGCTATGACCAACTGAAGCAGGGAACCTACAAGCTGACTGGGACGCTTACCGCAGACGGACGGCTCTGGTGCACGGAGGCTGTGATTGATGTTCAGCGCAACGTGGAAGGTGTAGTGCTGACTCTCGCACCAGCGCCATCGCTGAAAGGTACCGTGCGCTGGGAAGGCGACGCTACCGCTAGACCGGCTCAGTTTCATGTAGCTCTAACTAGTCCTGCCATCCGCGGCAACAATTCGCGGACGCCCGTTACCACGAAAGTAGATGGATCCTTTCTATTCGACCAGCTAAGACCGGGAGTATGGGATATCGGAGTAGATCCAATCCCCCGGGGCGGATACCTCAAGTCAATGATGCTTGGGACTAAGGATGTTCTCACGGAAGAAATGGTCATCACGCCGCAGACCGATGCGCCTCTCAATATCGTCATCAGTACCAGAGGCGCCGTTGTTGAAGGCAAGCTTGAGGTCGGGCAAAAAAGGCTTGCACTATTACTTGCCCCCGTCGGTAAATTTCGGCACGTCGTCAGCTTCTTTGCAACAACGGCTACTGACGCGGAAGGAAAGTTTCGGCTGGAGGGCCTGACGCCTGGCAAATACAAAATGTTCGCCTTCGAGCAGCTTCCACCGGGAGACATTCGCAACCCGGACCTGATTGGGAAACTCGACTCTTACGGGCAAACTCTCGACGTCGCGGAGGGCGCCATAGTCACTGCCAATCCACACATCATCACTCCCGCGGAACTGAATGAGGTGCTGCGGTGAGATGTGCTGGCGCGGTGCTCCTTATTTTCGCGGGCTCCATGATACTTGCCGCTCAGAATTCGGGACGTATTCAGGTCACAGTTTTGGACTCTGCTACACGACAGCCGATTCGAAAGGCCAGGATCCTTCTTGAGCCCACTTCTCAGCCAACCGCGAAACCGGCAAACGGACGGAACCAAATACAGGCGACCTTTGCGTTAAAAGGGCAAACGGACATAAGCGGCTCCTATCAGAATCTGCAAATAGAACCCGGAGAGTATACGGTTCGCGTGTCGCACCCTCTGTACACGCTTCCCGGCTTTATGAACGGAAACCAGAGGATTTCTGTATCGGAGAGCAAAGAAGCGAAGGTCACAATAGAGCTGCAGCCACCCGCGACTATGTCGGGGCGTGTAGTCGATGAAGATGGTGATCCCATCTCCGGTTGCTTTGTCACGCTGCGGCACATAGAGTTTCCTGCCCGGGGTCTGCGAATCGCGGGTATGAACTCCAGCGACGAGACAGGACACTATCGGTTGTGGGGCGTGGAGCCCGGTCAATGGTTTGCCGCAGCGAGATGTCCCAGACCGGCTCTGCAACCCCGGCCTCTTTCTCCTGGGCCCCCTCCACCACCATCCATAGCGTGGCTGCCGCAGATCTATCCTTCCGCCTCGGACTACGCCGCTGCACAGCCGGTCAATCTGACATCGGGGACAGAGAAAAGTGGTGTCGACTTCCGGATGAGATCCGGGCGTGTTTATAAAGCTGGAGGCCTGCTTACGTCGGCGGGAGGTGACTGGAAACAACGGCAGGACTTGATGGTGCACGCGCAGCCTGTCGCTGCTATTTCCGGTTCACCGGGACATCGCCTGAACCGCGTAAAAGGTACTTGGGAACTGCTTAACCTTCTACCGGGAACTTACATCCTGACAATAACTTCAACCGACGACAAACTTGAGAAGCTTGGACTTTATCAACGGCTGACCGTCGCCGATCAGGACGTCAAAGCCGATTTGACGTTGCGACCTCCTGTGGATGTCACGGGAAGGCTGACAATCGAAGGCGACAGGGAGCTGCATTACAGTTCTGCGAACTTTGCTCTAATCGGGGAAGACACCCCTTACTACCCGCGCCAGCCACAGGTGAAAATCCATCAAAGCGGTACTTTCGCCATAACAAACGTGCCACCAGGACGCTGGAAAGTGGAGTCCTTTACAGGAGCGAACGCGTTCATAAAGCGAGTCCTGCAAAACGGGCAAGAGGTTCCGGATGGCATTCTGGACGTCACGGCCGGTGCGATCGGACCGGTTGAAATCGTATTCAGCACGCGCATGGCGAGCATTAGGGGAGCAGCAACTCCCAGCCAGCCCGTCTTGCTCGCATCCGACAAGGATCAGGGGCAGATCCGGCGCTCCGCACTGGCCGACGCTTCAGGCACCTTTACCTTTCCCGACTTGTCGCCGGGCGTATATCGCATCTCGACGAATCCACCATCCCGTGACGGGTATATGCGGCCCGATGCAGGGCAGAAGGTAACGGTACAGGAAGGCGAGAGGGTGACAATCAAGCTTCCATAACACCTGCGTCCATTAGGAAGTCAGGTCGCTGGGACCAAACTGCTAGACTTTGATTAGTACTGGGTCCTAAGGCTCAGCATCGGGGCACCCGACGACGACGCACCTCCCGGTAGCAACGCGCGTTATGAAGTTACTCCTTCACGACCTGTCTCGACTCTCCAGCGTGTTAAAGATCGTACTGTTATGCGTGGCAATTATCGCGAGCGCCACCCAGTGTCTACGCATCTGGCCTTCAGCTACCCTGACTTGCCTTGGTACCAACAGGGCTCCTTGCGCGAACCTCCACTAATTCGTCAAAACCGTCCGGAGTCTCAGGATGCCGAAGCAGACCTATCTATTTTTTCTAATCACTTTCGTTTTAAGGGCCCAGCACGACCACGCGGCCATGCAAAAGGAACCAGCCATGGCTGGGCAC
>JACMLA010000748.1 GCA_014379815.1 Bryobacteraceae bacterium
GCATCAGAAAGTCCGGCTGACGGTTGCGATCTGTGGCGTCGTGTTTGCCAGTCTGCTGATGTTGATGCAGCTGGGCTTGAAAGACTCGCTGATGGAGAGCGCGTCGCTGGTCGAGCAGAACATGCAAGGCGACCTGTTCCTTGTGGACAAGCGATCGAAAGCCCTGATCGTGTCCCAACCTTTCTCCCAAAGGCTGCTCCAGCAGGCGCTGAGCGTACCGGGAGTGGAGTCGGTCTACCCTCTGATGGCAGGTTCCGCGACCTGGAAAAATCCATGGACGGGGACCTCGCGAATGATCCTGGCGCTCGGCGTGGACCCGGAGCGCCCAGCTTTGCGGCAGGCAGACGTCCTCGCCCAGCTTCCAGCTTTGCGGGCGGGTGACTACCTGCTGTTTGATAAGACCTCACGGCCGGAATTCGGTGCGGTCACGGAATCGTTTGAGAAGGGCGAACGCGTCCGGGTCAGGATTGAGGACGAGCGATTTCGGGTAGCAGGGCTGATTCACTTCGGGTCGTCTTTCGCTGCCGACGGCAACATCGTGGTCTCTGCGTCTGCCTTCCGCCGGATGTTTCCCACACGCGCCGCTGGAGGCATCGACATTGGCGGCGTCACGCTGCACTCCGGCGAAAGCCTTGCCGATGTTAAACAGGCACTGGTGCAGTATCTGCCTCGCAATCTGCAGGTGATGACCCGCGAAGAAACGCTGGACTGGGAGCGCGATTACTGGGGAGCCGGTACCACAATCGGGTTCATTTTCCAGCAAGGGGCGGTCATCGGATTTATTGTCGGCGTCGTCATCGTGTATCAGATTCTCTACACCGACGTCTCCAACCACCTCCCGGAATACGCCACGCTGAAGGCCATCGGCTACAGCAACCGGTATCTGCTTGGGGTTGTGTTTCAGAGCGCATTTTTTCTCTCGGTACTCGGCTACATTCCGGGGCTTCTGCTCTCTTTGGTGCTGTACGGAATTACCGAACAGGCGACCTCGATTGCGATGCGGCTGACGCTGGACAGGGCCGCTCTGGTATTTGCCCTCACTCTTGGGATGTGTTTCAGCTCGGGAGTCCTCGCAGTCCGCAAGTTGCGGCAAGCCGATCCCGCGGAGGTCTTTTAGAAAATGAGCGGATCAAGTAATCCTGTAGAGCTGAATGAGGTGGACTTCTTCTTTGGCCAGAGGGAGCTGCGGAAGCAGGTACTTCGCCAAATCCGCCTGACAGTGTGTGCTGGTGAAATCTTAATTCTGACTGGACCCTCGGGCTCCGGCAAGACTACGCTGCTGACTCTGATAGGGGCTTTGCGATCGGCGGAACACGGCAGCGTTCGCGTCCTTGGGACAGAGCTGACAGGGTCGCAGGAGAAGACGCTGGTGCACGTGCGACGGCATATCGGTTTCGTTTTCCAGAATCACAACTTACTTAAGTTTTTGACAGCGGCGCAGAACGTTCGTATGTCCGCTGAGCTCGACGGAAGTTCACGGGAGAGCGTTGAGGCAGACGTCGTGGAGATGCTGGCACAGGTTGGCCTGGCGGATCAGGTCCACAAATTTCCTGACCAGATGTCGGGTGGACAGAAGCAGCGCGTTGCCATCGCGAGGGCTCTGGTAACACGTCCCTCTCTGGTGCTTGCGGATGAGCCGACCGCTTCGCTGGATTCAAAGAGCGGCCGGGAAGTAGTCAATCTGTTGCACGATCTGGCGCGCAAACGTGGCAGCGCGATCGTAATGGTGACTCACGACAATCGCGTTCTGGATATTGCCGACCGGACGCTGCACATGGAGGACGGAGTTCTATGCGCGCCGTTCTAACAGGCTTGGTGTTTGCGGGTCTTGCTTGCTGCGATGAATTGCGGCTGAGCTTGCACGACTCGATCCATATGGCGATCACGAATAATCTCGACGTCGAGATCGCGAGAACTGACTCTCATATCGCGAATGCAAATCTGTGGAGTGCATCGGGAGCTTTCGATCCGAGGCTTCGCGCACAGACTTCGGTCGAGCGCTCGACAACGCCAGTGGGCTCAATTCTGGAGTCGCCCCGGGGTCGCGTAACCGACCGCGTGTTTGGGCAGTCTCTCACCTACCAGCAGAACTTCGCGTGGCAAGGTCTGTTTCTCGACGCCGGCATCGAGAATTCGCGTCGCTCGACCGACAATCCTTATTTTTCATTGACTCCTTTCTACTCTCCGCAATTGCGGGCTACCGTGAACCTGCCTCTCCTCCGGGGTCGTCGCACCGACGAAGGCAGGACGGCAATCCTGGTGCGGAGAAAGTCGAGAGATATTACTGCCGCGGAGTTTGGAGTTCGCGTGAGTGCGATCGCGTATGAAGTGGAACGCGTTTACTGGAGCCTCGTAGCGGCAGGGCAGGATGTCGAGGTGGCGAATCGTTCGCTGGAACGGGTGCAACGGCAAGTCTCCATCGTCGGAAATCTTGTGCAGCAGGGCGAGCTGGCAGCCTCAGAACTGCGACCCGTAGAAGCGGCGCTGGATGAGCGCAGGCAGGCGTTAAAAGCGGCCGGGCAGCAGCAGTTTCAAGGAGAGACTGCGTTGAAAGAGCTGCTGTCCCGATCCGCTGACGATCCCATCTGGGGTTCGCAGATTACTCTGATCGACCAGCAGCCGGAGCTCAGGAGCGACCTCGAGACTGATCTTCGGATGGCTGGTTCCCAGAGGCCTGAGGTCGCGGTTCTCGCCGCAAGACGCGAAGCCAGCCGAGCAGAGATTGCGCTTGCCGCCGATGCGTTGCGACCTCGCCTCGACCTCGCTGTTACCTTCCGGTCGCAAAGTCTTGCGGGTCGCCTGAGTTCCGGTCCAGGCACTCTGTTTCCAGTCGGAGGGGAGATCTCGCCGAAACTGATCGGCGGACTCCCGCGCGCGCTGGGCCAGATCGCCAGAGTGGACTATCCCAGTGTGCAGGCAAGCCTGACGTTTGAATTGCCAATCCGGAATCGCAAAGCAGTTGGGGAACTGGTGGAGCGAGAGGCCCAGGGACGGAGAATCGGACTGGAGCGCGACCGTCTCCTGCTGCGATTTGCGGCGGAGATACGCCGGGCCTGGAACGATGTTGCGGCTGCACGGGAGCGGCGGCAGCTGCTGGCCCGCTCTCTTGAGAACTACCACGCGAGCGTGGAAAGCGAAGTCCGGAGACTGCAGGCAGGGGAGTCGGGCAACCTCAATGTGACCGTCCGTCAAAACGATCTTGTCGCGGCGGAGTCACGCGCCGTCAATGCCAGTCAGATGGCGAATGAAGCTGTGGCGGAAGCTCGCCGGGCAGCCGGAAGATATTTGTCGGACTTCGGGATTACGATTGCGCCGTAGTTCACATTCCACGTCTTTATTTCGATTCCGCTTCATTTTGAGAATAAGTCTGGCAAATTACCATTGCGCTTGATAACATCCATCTTCTACTCTGGTGCGTATTTGATTCGGGCTCCCAAATGAAAACACTTACATTCTTATTGTTCGCTCTCGTCCTGCCTGTCAGTGCCGCAAGCATAGAACTGACAGGAACCATCCGCGATTTCGCTTGCCGGAACTGCACTGCTCCCAGCGGCTTCTCGTCGCATCCGGACTTTCAGTGGTTTGACAGTGGGTTTACAACCGGGCTGGTTTCGACCACGCTGCCTGGCGATAAGAGGCCTGTGTATGTAGCCACTCCAAATGCCGGAGCCATCACAAGCGCAGCCACATTCGATCAGTGGTATCGCGACGTGGCCGGTGTGAATCAGAGCGTGGACTTTACCATTTCACTGGAGGAAACAGCACCCGGCTCAGGCACGTTCCAGTACCTTAACAACGCCTTCTTCCCTATCAATAATCAACTGCTTGGGAACCAGGGCTTTGCTAACAATTATCACTTCACCTACAGCATCAATGCCGAGTTCACCTACGTCGCTGGCCAGACGTTTCAGTTCAGCGGCGACGATGACGTTTGGGTTTATATCGATAACAATCTGGTGATCGACCTCGGCGGAACTCACAGCACGCTGACCCGCAATATCAACCTCGACACGCTCGGGCTGAACCCGGGACAAAACTACGACCTCGACTTCTTCTTCGCTGAGCGATTCTGCTGTGAATCCAACTTTTCCATCAGCACCACCATCGGATCGATAGACAATACCCCGGAAGTCCCTGAACCGGCAACCGCTCTGTTCTCACTGACCGGAGTCGCGGGTCTATGGCTCTTGAAGCGGAACCGTCGGGCCTAGGCGTTACGATCGCGCTGCAGTCGTGGCACCCTGACGGTGGAGCGCACGGCCAACGCTGCGGGAGATGCTACCCGGAAGATCTCCCGTTTGCGAGACCGGACGCCACAAAACTGCCCTTGACTCAGGAGAACACCCGGAGCGAAGGCTTCGGGATTCGAAAGCGAAGATCAGGTCATGGTGAAGATGAAGGGGCTCGCGGCCGCGTGCCGGGATTGGGTGCACGTCACACCCAACCAGCAGTGGAGGTGCCCCGGAAAGCTCGGCTCCGGTCTCTTCGAGAACTTCACGGCGCGCGGTTTCGTCGGGCGTATTATCATCCAGCTCGACGTGCCCGCCAGGCAGCAGCCAGCGACGTAACCGGCGATGGTGAACCAGCAATACCGCGTCTCTGGCCGGGCTAAGGACGACCCCGGTACAAGTCAGATGACCGGGGTGGAACGTGTTCCGGGAGAAGGGGTTAGGTGCCCAGTCAAGGAGCGCCAGAGTCAGCTCCCTGCTCTTGCTTGCCTCCCCGTCGTCGCGCGGATCGAAGTCAAGAAGAAGGGCGCTGACGGTGGCGGGCGTAATCACGCTTTTATTATGGGCCAGCCGCGTTTGGGTCAGTGTCCTACACTTACTTGTATCCGGATGTCCCGTTTCCAGGAGATCCACCGCTCCTGCCTGTATGTGGCATTCCTGTATGTCGTAAAAACCCTGTAAAAGCGCTGGAATCAGGATGTTTACGGATGGCAGGATACGTGCTGCTGGAAATGGAGTATCGGTGTGGCCAGACAATGGCCTGGGTTCCCTGTGCACGAACTACGCAGCCAACTGATGAACGCTCTGCTGGTCATTCTGACCGCGGCAGCGTGCGTCGCTGCGTTCGTAAACTTTCAGCAGAACTTCCATCCTGAGAAGCGTTTCCGTTTACCGGAAGACGGAGTCACGTGGGTAGACCGTGGCGAGCCGGGCACGCCGAACAGCGTCGTTGCGCTCGCGGTGGAAGAGGGTAAGTCAGGCGGCAATGCCGGAGTCCGGGCAGGCGATATTCTGAAGCGAATCGGAGCAACGCCGATCAACGCAGCCACCGACGTAATTCAGGTTCTGGTCGCAGTGAAGCCCTGGGCCAAAGCCGACTATGTCCTCGTCCGGCGAAATGTGGAGTTCCCCGCCCGGGTTGTCGTCGGCGAGCGCGAACCCGATTACGCAGTCTCCTGGCAGTATGCAATCGGCATCGCTTACCTCGCCATCGGCTTGTTCGTGTATCTGCGACGTGGCAATTCCCCCAAAGCTCTCCACTTTCTGGTGTTGTGCCTGATCAGCTTTGTCTTATCCACGTTCCACTACACGGGCAAGTTAAACAACTTTGACAAAGTCGTGTACTGGGGCAATCTGGCGGCCGGTATCTTTGGGCCAACCGTATTCCTGCATTTTTGCCTTACTTTTCCAGAAGCCCGGGGCTGGTTCCGCAAGCGCGGGATGTCGATGCTGATTTACCTGCCCGGGACAGTGCTGTTAGCCACGACCGTGGCGATCGCTGCCGGGAACCTCCGTGTCGGCATCAGTCTGGTGGAGCTGCGGTGGATGCTCGATCGCTTGCTGCTTGCCTTCTATAGCGGCACTTACCTGATGGGAGCCCTCGCGCTCCATCTGGAGTTGCGGCGGCGTGCCGAGGAGCCGATTGTCAAGCAGCAGCTGAAGTGGCTTCGCAATGGTGCTGTTCTCGCGATCGTCCCCTTTACGGTTCTCTACGTTCTGCCCTACGTTCTTGGAGCTACCAGCGGCATGTCGATGCGCTGGGCCGTACTCTTCCTGCCATTTATTCCGGTAACGTGGGCTTATGCGATCGTCCGTTACCGGCTGATGGACGTCGACGTGATCTTCCGTCAGGGCTACGTCTACACCCTCGCAACCATCGCAGTACTTGGGGTTTTCTACAGTCTCTTCTTTTTCATTGGGAAAGTCCAGGACCTGAGCCCAAGCGCCATTGTGGCCCTGGTTCTTGTCGCGACGTTTGTCTTCCAGCCAATCCGCAACTGGGCTCAGGAGATGCTGGACCGGAATTTCTTTTATCGCGACCGCTATGACTATCGCCGGACTCTGGTCGAGTTTGCGCGCGAGCTGAGTTCTGAGACGGATCTCGACAAGATGCTGGAGTCCGTAGCGGACAGGTTAACGAGGACTCTGTTCATCCGGCGCTTTGCCGTGTTTCTGCGCGAGGAGGGAGACACGGGTCAGTTCAAGCTGCAAAAGCTGTGGGGCGGAATGCCACCGGGGTTTCTCGATTTGCAGTTTCTCGATCAGGAAAAGAAACACGTATACCTATTCTTTGAACGCACCCGCAACGCTCTGGATGTAGTCAGTCAGGAGTGGCCGACGTCGGTGCGACACAGCATCGCCGATCTCGACCTGACCTACTACGTACCCTGCGCAGTGCGCGGCAAAACAATTGCCTGGCTTGGCGTAAGCCGCACGGAAGAAGGCGATTTCCTCTCCAGCGACGATCTGGAACTGGTCGTGACCCTTTCCAATTACGTTGGCATAGCGGTCGAGAATGCCCGCTTGTACTCGTCCCTGCAGCAGAAAGCAGGAGAGTACGAGCGCTTGAAAGAGTTCAGCGAGAACATCGTCGAATCCATCAATGTCGGCATTCTTGCCGTGGATTTACATGATCGCGTGGAGAGCTGGAACTCGCAGATCGAGAGACTGACCGGCATCACTCGCGAGCATGCGGTAGGACGTAGTTTGTCTGAATTGTTCCCGGCCAATCTCTGGCAAAGATTTTCCGAGGTTAAAGGGCAGCCAGGCATCCATAACTTCGACAAATACAGCTGGACGCCTGATGCGGTCGGCCTTGGCGCGGTTGGACTTAGCGCGGCTGCCGGCGTAAACGGAGGTGGGGGCCAGATGCAGGTAGCCCCGCCGCGCAAGACCGAAGTGATTGTCAACATCGCTGTAGCCCCTCTGGTGTCGAGGGACATGGACGAGATTGGAAGACTGATCATCTTCGACGACATTACGGACCGGTCAGAGTTGGAGCAGAGGCTGCTGCAAGCCGACAAGCTGAGCTCGATCGGACTGCTCGCGGCAGGCGTAGCGCATGAGGTCAACACGCCTCTGGCGGTGATCTCGACGTATGCACAGATGCTGGCCAAACAGGTCTCCGAAGACGAGCAGAAATCGAAGCTGCTGGACAAGATCGCCAAGCAAACGTTTCGCGCCAGCGAGATTGTGAATTCACTTCTGAATTTCTCGCGGACCTCTCCGGCCGAGTTTGCGGACATCGACATCAACCGCGTAGTGGAAGAGACCGTGTCGCTGGTGCGCCATCAGGTGGAGCGTGCGCAGATCCGCATTGTGATGGAGCTGCAGCCGGAGATGCCCTGCATTCGCGGGAATGCCGGTAAGCTCCAGCAGGTGTTCCTGAATCTGGTCCTGAACGCGCGCGATGCTATGGACAGAGGCGGCACGCTGACCTTGCGAACCAGGCTGGACCAGACAACCGTGCGCGTGGAAGTCGCCGATACAGGTCAGGGTATTCCAGTCGAAAATCTGCCACGCATCTATGACCCGTTCTTTACGACGAAGGTGGCGACTAAGGGCACGGGGCTGGGCCTCTCGGTTACCTATGGCATCGTGCAGGAACACGGCGGGTCCATTGAAGTAGACAGTGCAGTTGGGAGCGGCACCACGTTTCAACTGGTCTTCCCGCTAGCCCGCAAACCTATTGCGGCATGAGTTCCCCTGAACCCGTACTAGTATCGGATCACATGGCTGCTACCGGCACAAAAGGCCGAATTCTTGTCGTCGATGACGAAGTTGATATTCGCGAAAGCCTGGAAACCTTACTGGATCTGGAAGGCTACAGCGTCGAACTGGCGGTAGATGCAGGCGATGCCTGGCGCAAGCTTGGAAAGAGCAAGTACGACCTGGTCCTGCTCGATCTGATGATGCCGGACCGCTCGGGAATGGACCTGCTGCACGATATCCGTGGGCGGGATACCGAAACTCCGGTCATCATGCTCACTGCGTATGGCTCAGTGGAAGTCGCCGTTCAGGCCCTGAAGAACGGCGCAAACGACTATTTCCCAAAGCCGTGGGACAACGACAAACTCATCATAGAGATCGGCAACCTGATTGCCCGCGACCGGCTCCAGCAGGAAAATCTGCACCTGAAGCGGGCGCTGAAGCAGCGCTACAGCTTTGGCAACATCATCGGCAAAAACGAGCGCATGTTGAAGGTTCTGGATCTGGTGGGGACCGTCGCTTCCAGTCGTTCCACGATTCTGCTGACTGGCGAAACAGGAACGGGTAAAGAAGTGATCGCTAAAGCGATTCACGCCAACTCGCCCCGTGCCGACAATGCCTTTGTCGCGGTGAACAGCGGATCCCTGCCGCAGGACCTTTTAGAGTCCACGCTGTTCGGGCACGTCAAAGGCGCATTCACGAGTGCCTATGCCTCGCAAAAGGGCTACTTCGAAATTGCGAATGGCGGCACGATCTTCTTCGATGAAATCGGCAACGTCGGGCATGAGACCCAGGCCAGACTGCTGCGCGTAATTCAGGAACGTGAGTTCATGCCTCTGGGGTCGCCGGAGATGATCCGGGTCGATGTGCGGATCATCGCTGCGACAAATGCGGATCTGCGCAAACTGGTCGAAGACGGGCGCTTTCGTGAGGATCTGTACTACCGCCTGAACGTCATCAACATCGCGCTTCCCCCCCTGCGGGACCGGAAGTCCGATATCCCCCTGCTGATTGAATACTTCTTCCAGAAATACTGCGAAGAAAACACCAAGCTGCTCGATTCCAACGGCAAGACGATGCTGGCGTTCTCTCCTGACGCGCTGCACCTTCTGATGGATCACTCCTGGCCAGGCAACGTGCGAGAGCTGGAGAATGCAGTCGAGCGTGCGGTGGTGCTCGCCACGGACCCGGTGGTACCTGTTGATGTCCTGCCGGACCATGTTCTGCATGCAGGCGGGATGCGGATCCGGCGCGATGAATCCGGAAAGCTTCCGGCAGACGCCTCGCTATTTGAGAAGGTCGCGGACTTTGAAAGAAGGCAGATCATCGAGGCACTGGAGGCCGCGACCTGGAGCCAGACCGACGCTGCGGAAGCTCTCCGGATTCCGCTATCCACATTGAATCAGAAGATTAAGCGGCTCGAAATTCAGATCAAACGGCGGGGACAGCAAGGCGGTTAGCCCGCACGCCAGCCGGTTCATCGCTGGACATAAGAGCCGCGCGCTATGTCCTCCGGCAGCGAAAGCCGGCTGGGCCGCCAGCCGAGCGTCTCTCTGGCGAATGTAGCGTCCAGACGCATGTCGCTCGCGTAAAGGTCAGCGAACGGGAACGGACTCGCGCCGCGCGCTTCCTCTATGGAGATGGACCGGGTACGCCCGACCCCTGTCCCTTCAGCGACCGCTTCGGCCAGCTCCCGCATAGAAAAGGTCGGCGTAGCGGCTGGGTGGATCAAGGTTCCTGGTGGTAGCGCGCCGCTGGCCAGAGCCTCGAGAGCTAAAAGGTAGAGATGGGCAAGATCGTCGACATGGACGGCAGACCAGTGGTTTTCGCCCGTGCCGACATAGCGGGCTTCGCCATCGCGTTTAGCCTGCTCGAGGAAGTCGAGTACAACTGCGTTCCTGCCGTAGCCATGCACCAGCGGCACCCGGAAGACTGCAGAAGCAACAGGGACGCGAGGAGCGCCGAACCCA
>JACMLA010000749.1 GCA_014379815.1 Bryobacteraceae bacterium
GATTCATCAGGACAAAGCTAAGCCGGCCCCGATGCAGAATCAGATTCTCTTCGTCCTGCTCCTGCGCGGGTTTGACACAAAATACGCAACCGTCGTCTTTGCCAGACTTGCTGACGTACTGGTACCGCCAGGGACTCCAGAGCCAATCCATATTACAAGCTCATGTTAGAAGCTCACTCAGGGGCTCAGGAATTTGGAGTCTCTGTTGCCTCGGGCTGCGGGGTCGCCGTGGACTCGTTAACCAGATCCTTTAGTTCTTTACTTGGCTTGAAATAAGGGATGCGCTTCGAGGGAACTTCCACTCTCGTTCCGGTTTTCGGGTTCCGGCCCACTCTGGGTTGACGCTGCCGGGTACGGAAACTTCCAAAACCCCGGATTTCAATCTTGTCCCCTATCCTTAAGGAGCGAACAACGGCGTCAAAGATTGCTTCTACAATGACCTCCGAGTCCTTGCGGGTCATTTCCACGACGCGCGAGACTTCTTCGATCAGATCGGCCTTGGTCACTGTACCTTTTGCTCCTGTGTTCGAATGCGCGCTAGTTCTCACCGTGCGCTGTGGCGTTGATCACTTCTTCGCTCGAAGAGCTTGCTGCAGCTGCCTGACGTCCGTACTCGCCCGTGGGATTGCGCTCCTGATCTTCCGTCGCTGCTTTCAGACTAAGGCCAATTTTCTTGTCAGCCTCATTCAATTTGATCACTTTGAAGTCGAACTCTTCGTTGATTGGCAGCGGTGGGTCGGTTTTTTGATGATCTGCCGGTTCCGGAATCTCAGAGTTGTGGCAAAGGCCTTCCACACCCGGAGAAACTTCCACGAATACACCGAAGTTGGACGCGCGACACACCCTTCCGCGTACAACATCTCCTATGTTGTATGTCCGGAAAAACGTCTCCCAGGCGTCCGGCTGCAACTGCTTCACGCCTAGCGAGAGCCTGCGCTCCAGAGGGTCGATCTGCAGCACGACAGCCTGGACCAGCTGACCCTTTTTCAGCACCTCCGACGGATGCCCAATGCGACGGGTCCAGGAGAGATCGGATATATGAACCAGACCGTCGATCCCTTCCTCGATTTCAATGAACGCGCCGAAGTCGGTAAGTTTACGAACTCGGCCTTCCACCACGGAACCTATGCTGTACCTGTCGGCAACAGTTGTCCATGGATCAGCCTCAAGTTGTTTGATACCCAGCGAAACGCGTCTCTCTTTCGGTTTCACTTCCAGCACCACAGCTTCTACCTGATCGCCAACGTGGACCACTTTAGACGGATGCTTCATCCTCCGGCTCCAGGTCATCTCGGAGATGTGGATCAGGCCTTCTACCCCCGGCTCCAGTTCGACAAACGCACCATAATCGGTGACGCTGACGACTCGTCCAATTACCCGAAGCCCCTGGGGGTAGCGATCCTCAACTGTTTCCCACGGATTCAGATTCAGCTGCTTCATTCCAAGGGAAATGCGCTCTTTCTCCTTGTCGAATTTGAGGATCTTGACCGAGATTTCGTCGCCGACGTGGATCATTTCGGACGGGTGCTGGATGCGTCCGAACGACATATCACTGACGTGGAGCAAACCGTCGATGCCGCCCAAATCCACGAAAGCGCCGTAATCCGTGAGATTCTTCACGATGCCCTGAACAATCTCGCCTTCGTTCAGCACCTGAAGCGCCTGCGACTTGCGTGAGTGCTCTTCTTCCTCCACGGCAAGTCGCCGGCTGACAACGACGTTGCCGCGGCGCCTGTTCAGCTTCACAATCTTGACTGGAGTATCGGTGCCGACGAACTGATCGAGGTTGTAGATTGGACGAGCTGCAACCTGCGATCCGGGCATAAAGGCAGGGACGCCGACGTCCACCGTAAGTCCGCCCTTGATTTTCGCCGTTACCCGCGCCAGAACTGTCAGATTTTCCCGCAGTGCGCGGTCCAGTTCATCCCATGCGCGTACCCGATGCGCCTTCTCGTACGAGAGGAGAACGTAACCTTCCGGACGCTCCGCAGAGCGGTCAATCATGACGTCGATTACGTCACCGGGCCTGACGATTACAGTGCCGTCCGCAGCCCGAAGCTGCTCGAGAGGGACTAATCCCTCAGACTTATAGCCAAAATCGACAATAGCTTCTTTATCTGTGACACTGAGGATCGTGCCCTTGTACACTTCCCCTTCTGAAGGGGGTGCAAAGTGCGTGTAATCATCCAGCAGTTGCGCGTAATCGCCCTCCGGACCGGGCGCTTGCGTTTCTGACTGCCGATCGTCCTCAGTGTCGGGCATAAAAACTCTCCGTGTGCGAAAGTCAACAGGTCCTTACGGAGCGCAGCCGGCAGGGGAAAACAACGCACTCTTTACGAGACAAACCATTGATACCGCAGTACTTCAGAACTATAGCCGACGACCTGACAGAAGTCAACTGGCAGGAATTGTAACCTGCTCTGGAAATCCAGCGGATTGATAGACTTAACGGCGCTGAGTGCCTCCGGACATCCAGCCCTCGCGCTTATTCTGGCCCTCGTTACCGGATTCGCGTGTTCGGCGCAAAGTCTTGAACCTTTAAACGCAAAACTGCGGCGCTATGTTTTGTTCAGTGGCGAATATCGTGTGAGGTGGGAAGGATTCAGCGGGCGTGGCTTTCGTCCCGAAAATGATGACCATTACCTGCTCAACCGGTATCGGCTGAATCTCGAGTTGCGGCCAGTTCCTAACCTGACACTGTTCGCGCAGGCACAGGACGCGCGAGTTTTCTGGAACACAAGAGTTGGAGATGTACCTCCCCTCCAGGACCGGCTCGATTTGCGCCTCGCGTTTGTGCGAGTTGGGAACCCGGACAAATCGAGGCTTGCCGCACAAGTTGGACGACAGGAGATTCGGCTGGGCGAAGAGCGGCTACTGGGAACCGGTAACTGGGCCAACTCAGCCCGCTCGTTTGATGCTGTGCGTCTTTACTGGAACCCGGCCGCTCACGCGCGTTTCGAGATTTTCGCAGCCGCGGTAGCTCAGCAGACAGAAGATGCCTTCAACAGACGAGCCGACGGCGATAACATCCACGCCGTAATCGGGCATCTCCAGTTTCCGGGAACCCTGTGGGAGCCGTTCGGTCTGTGGAGGCTTTCGCCCCGGGTGAGATCCGAAAGCGGTCGCCTCGGCAAACAGGATATCCGGACGTATGGTCTTCGTCTGGCCGGGTCAGCGGGCAAGCAAAATACTTACGTTAGCGAAATGGCATAC
>JACMLA010000750.1 GCA_014379815.1 Bryobacteraceae bacterium
ATTGGAAATGCCACGCTCTACGCATTTGACGCTGAGAACGGAAAGGAGCTCTTCTCCAGCGGAAAGACCATAAGCAGCTTCACTCACTTCAGTGGACTTGCAATTTCCGAAGGTCGCGTGTACGTCACAACTTTCGACAACACGATCTACGCGTTTGGGCTGGGCCAGTAGCTAGCTTGTAGTCTGATCGAAAACTCTTTCGATAAGCTGGCGGGCCTCGTCCTGAATCTGCTTCAAGTGATCGGGGCCGGCAAAGCTCTCGGCGTAGATCTTGTATACGTTTTCCGTACCTGAGGGCCGCGCAGCGAACCAGCCTCTCTTGGTGACAACTTTGAGCCCTCCAATAGAAGCACCGTTGGCTGGAGCGGTCGTTAACTTAGCTTCGATTAGGTCGCCCGCCAGTTCATCCGCATTTAGTTGCTCGGGGTTCAGGCTCGCGAGCAGTTCCTTTTGATCAGGAGTAGCAGGTGCGTCGACCCGGGCGTAGATGGGTTCTCCGAAATCAGAGGTCAGATCCCGGTAAAGCTGTGATGGATCTTTGCCCGTGCTGGCAGTCATTTCGGCACTGAGAAGCCCGAGTATCAGGCCGTCCTTGTCAGTGCTCCAGACCCCGCCATCTTTTCGCAGAAACGATGCTCCGGCGCTCTCTTCTCCCCCGAAGCCAAGGGAGCCATCCTGCAGTCCGCTCACAAACCATTTGAAGCCTACGGGTACCTCATAAAGTCTGCGGCCAAGACTTGCCGCGACACGATCGATCATGCTGCTGCTGACCAAAGTCTTCCCGATGCCTGAGTCATTCCGCCATCCCGGGCGGTTACGAAACAGATATGCGATCGCAACGGCAAGGTAATGATTGGAGTTCAGGAGTCCTGCGGACTTCGTCACGATGCCGTGCCGGTCGTGGTCGGTGTCGCAAGCGAAGGTCACGTCGAAACGTTCACGCTGCTCAATCACGCCCGCCATCGAGTACGGAGACGAGCAATCCATGCGGACGCGTCCGTCCCAGTCCAAGGTCATGAACCGAAAAGTCGGATCGACGACTTCATTGAGGACATGCAGCCCCAAACGGTACCGGTCTTCGATCCGCGACCAATACGCCACCCCAGCGCCACCCAGCGGGTCGACAGCTAAGCGAAGACCACTCCCTTTAATGACTTCAAGGTCAAGAACTGCGGCCAGATCGTCGACGTACTCGGAAACGTAATCGTGACGATGTGTGGTGTCTTTAGCCAGGGCCTGTTTCAGGCTCGTCCGTTTTACCCGGTCGAGCTCTTCGCCCAGCAGGTCATTGGCAAGGTTTTCAATCTTGCGTGTGACTGCGGTGTCGGCCGGGCCGCCCGATGTTGGATTGTACTTAAATCCGCCGTCTTCGGGAGGATTGTGTGATGGCGTAATCACGATGCCATCGGCGAGGCCCGATTTGCGTGACTGATTGTATTGCAGAATGGCGTGTGACAGTGCGGGAGTTGGCGTATAGCCGAGTTCGGCGTCTACCATCACTTCCACACTGTTGCCGGCGAGAACCTCCAGAGCGCTTGCAAATGCGGGCTCTGAGAGCGCGTGCGTATCCTTAGCAAGGAATAGTGGCCCATCAATTCCTGCATCCTTGCGGTAATTACAAATCGCCTGAGTGATGGCAAGAATGTGCGCCTCATTGAAGGACTCGGAGAAGGCGGATCCGCGGTGGCCGGAGGTTCCGAACGAGACGCGGTGCTCCCGGATTGTAGGATCGGGCCGTCCCGAGTAATACGCCGTGATTAGCCTCGGAATATCAGTAAGCTGAGAAGGTTTAGGGAGTAACCCTGCTTCGGGATGAATTGGCATGCTGAGGAGTCAGGCTTTACGGGAGCGGGCTTTGCCGGCTTTGGTAGCCGTTGCCTCCGTCTCTGCAACTACCACATCGGGAACCGCCTCAGCCTCTGCAGATACGGGAGCCTCGACCTCAGCCAGCAGAGCGTCAACTCCCGCTTCAGGGTTCTCGCGGGCAGCCGCCGCGAGAAGCTCGGCTTTCTTCAGATCCTTACGGGAAGGTGGGGCAATTTCACGAAGGTAAAGATGTTCGTGATAGCAGGACCGGCAGCGCACCTTGGCGACCTCACCCTCCATCAGAGAGACCACTGAGTGGTTGGTCAAGCGTCGGCACTTGATGCAGTAGTCATCGATTACATCACCGAGTCGAGTTTCCATGGTCGATGATCTTGCCTCAGAAGTATAGCAGGGACGGAGCTCCGCAGACTTTCACAACTCCCGAATCCGTGTCCTCGTTTGGCTTGGTAATAAAAACATTTTGGCATGGAAACGTCATGAAGCTCTGATGCGGCTGCAACCGATATTTGTAACAATTCTGGCCAGAGGTGTTCTCACATACGGTGCTCACCAGACGCGGCCTGCTCAAGCTGATCCCGGTTGTTCCGTTTGGAACATGGCTTTCCCGGGTGTCTGCCATGTCTCCGCTCGACCGCATCGCTGCTGCGTATCCAGCAAATGCTGTCGAGACCAGGACTCGTCACTACCGGGCGGACTGCCAGGTCTCGTTTCTCGGTGTGACGGTGTTTTCACGCACTCATGTCGGCTCCGCAAACATTGACGTCAGGGAAGGCGCTACGTCGAACCACGCGCGCACAATCGGATTAACGTTTCAGGCAGGCTCGCTGCCGGATCGGGCCAGGGGGCTGAACCGCCTTGGCTTCATTGAGGAGTTTGTTGTCGAGCAGAAAGATGGAGCCATTGAATCCGCGTATTTTGGTTTCATGACTTCTTCGACGGAGAAGAACATGGAGCAGGCCCACGCTGCTCTTGGGCCGGGCGGCACCGAAGAAGTGCCTTATACCGCCGTGGAAGGCGCAGCGACGCAGACCAAATCGCAATACGAGCTATACCAGATGACGTTTCCGTCTGACTGGAACTACAGCCGTTGCACGGAAATCGTCGGTGAAGTTCGGCAGACTCTGGCGAAGAAGGCACTGAAGCCCGCCCGAGCTGAGTCCGCAGCAAAAGGCCTGCCCCCCCGGACATTTTTGTATGTTGTTCGTGAAGCCATGCGGTCCAAACAATCCCAGATTCGGAGCGCGTTTTTGTACAACGGCACAGGCTTTCGTCTGGATGTGGAGAAAGCGCACGACTCTAAAAAAGGCTTGATGCGGCTTAACGGTGCGATCGTGAACGCGAAGACCGGGTCTAAAGTACCGTTTCGCCTCTGGTTCGAAGAAGGGGGGCATCTGCCTCTCCGGTTTGAGTACCGGCCCCGACCTTACCTGAATCTGGTTTTTGAGCATCAGGAAGCTTAGCGACGGCAAGTTACAATGCAGACCCGGAGCACGTCTGTTCAGACGTGTCCAGTGATCCCTACTCACAGCCGGTTTACGATCGAAACTTCGCTGATCCATTTGTCTGGTTGTATGAGGGCCAGTACTATGCGATCGGGACGGGAAACACCCAACTTAAAACCGCTGACGGAGTCCCTGGCGTCTTTCAGGTACTGACTTCACCCAATTTGCTCCACTGGACCCCGCTCTCTGCTGCCCTCGAGCAGCTTCCACCAGAGTTTGGGCACACCTATTGGGCGCCGGAAGTAGCATGGGCCGAGGGTCGGTTCTGGCTTTACTATTCAGTAGGCTGGGACGATCGGGGGCACAGCATCCGGGTCGCTTCCAGCACGCGGCCAGACGGCCCCTATCGCGATTCCGGAGTCGCGCTAACGACCCCGTTCACCTGCCCTTTTGCCATCGACGCCTCGCCTTTTCAGGACGAGAACGGAGACTGGTTCCTGTTCTACGCGCGGGACTTTCTCGATCAATCAGGAGGGTTCCGGGCCGGAACCGGAATCGTCGTCGATCGGTTGGTCGGTATGACCGCACTCGCTGGCAAGGAACGCGTCGTTACCCGCGCACAGTTCGACTGGCAGCTCTTCCTGGGTAACCGCATTATGTATGGCAATCACTACGACTGGCATACGGTCGAGGGCCCGTGTGTGAAGAAACGAATGGGCCGCTACTGGTGCTTCTTCAGTACCGGCCGGTGGGAAAACGAAACCTATGGTGTTGACTGGGCCGTCTCGGATGGTATCGCCGGACCGTGGAAGTTCGATGGCGTGGATTCAGGCCCGCGGCTGCTTCGCTCAACACCCGGGCTAATTGTGGGCCCCGGACACAACAGCGTAGTGACTGGCCCTGACGGCGACACCGACTACATCGTGTATCACGCGTGGGACCCGGGGATGACCAGCAGACGTATGTTTGTCCATCCGCTTCGCTGGATGCCCGATGGCCCGCGTCTGAGACAATGAGGCTGACATAACGTGGCAGTTCGTATTCAGGTACCCAGGAAGGCCGCTTTCGTAAGATTCCTTTTGAATCCGTGGGGACGTGCTTTTCTCATCCTCTTCATTCTCATCAACACGATTGCCCTGCTGACGTTCACGTTTTACTACAGTAAGTACGCAAAACTGATCGAGAAGAAGCTACTGGCAGGCCCGTTTGCCAATACTTCCATGCTGTTTGCAGCTCCTCAGGTAGTAATGGTTGGCGACGCGATTGAGCCCGGAGATCTTGCTCTGGCTCTGCGTCGCAGTGGGTACGCGGACTCCCGGGGCAATACGCGAATGGGCTGGTACAACCAGCGGCCTGACGGGATCGAAATCTTCCCGGGTCCCGACAGCTATTTTGACAATGAAGAAGCCGTCGTGAAGGTAAACGCCGGTAAAGTTAGTCAGATTATTGCGCTCCGCGATAACACCGAGCGCACTCAGTATCTGATCGAACCTCAGCTGATTACCAACCTGTTTGACAGGTCGCGCGAAAAGCGCCGCATTATCAGGTTTGAGGATCTTCCCAAGACTTTGATCAACGCTGTAGTCTCTGGCGAAGACAAACGATTCTTTCAGCACTCGGGCTTCGACCCTCTCCGCATTATCAAAGCGGCGTACGTTGATTTTAAGGAAGGACGGCGTGCTCAGGGCGCATCAACGTTAAGCATGCAGCTGGCGCGAAGTTTTTGGCTGACGCCTGAGAAGACAATTCAGCGGAAATTTGCCGAGACCATGATTACGCTCCATCTGGAGCAGAAGTTGTCGAAGGAAAAGATCTTCGAGTATTATGCCAACCAGGTTGACCTTGGGCGGCGCGGCAGCTTTGCGATCCGGGGATTTGCTGAAGCCGCCCAGCAGTATTTCGGCAAGGATGTCCGCGACCTCACCGTGCCCGAGGCTGCCACGCTTGCGGGCCTGATCCAAAGACCCAGTTACACGAATCCGGTCAAGTGGCCCGAGAGGGCGAAGGCGCGGCGCAACATCATTCTGATGTTGATGCGGGAAAACGGGTATATCGGCGACCGTGAGTACGCC
>JACMLA010000751.1 GCA_014379815.1 Bryobacteraceae bacterium
GTGGGAATCATCCCCAGCAGCGTGCCGGTTTCACTCGCGATCACGGCTACAGCATTGATTCCTCCGCAGGCCGCATACAGCTGCTTGCCATCGGCCGAGACCGCAAGTGCCGTAGGAGCAATGCCCCGTACTGACTCTGTAAACGGCTGCAGAGCAATCGTCCGCACTACCTGCCTGCGAGCCGTGTCCACCACCGAGATGCTTTCGGAATTGCCATTCGCGACATACAGTCGCCCCCGTGCTTCATCGAGCGCCAAAGCCGTCGGGTGCAGACCTACGGCAAGCGTGGCCACCGTCTCGCCTTTTTCCAGATCGACGACAGAAATGGTGCCAGTCGAAGCAATTCCACGCGCGTCGACCGTCACTTTTTCATCGGGCTTCTGTACCGGACTCCCAGAGAGCTCATTCGGGCGAGGAGGTCGGCCACCAAGATTGCTGACGTACGCCACTGTGCCTTTTGCATTCACGACCGCCGCAAATGGAGCGATGCCCGTCGCAACCTGTTTCAGCACCTCGCCACTCGCCACATCGATCACAGCCAGCTTGTTTTCCCACACCAGAGGAACGACGGCAAGTCGCCTTCCACCTGCATTCGCTTGTGACACAGCAAACGAGCCTGGCTGAAAGCTGCCTAGTCCCGAAGCAACCGGGCGGACAGTCTTTCCATCCACTGCCACCAGCCGTGCCTTGGGCGAACCATTGCGACCGCCGTCCCGGACAGATTGCCCGATCCACACTTCTCCGGTACGCGGATCGGCGTAGATCGACTGGTTTCCAGGACTACCGCCATGTGCAACCCGTTCTTTGACGCGATTGTTTCGCCAGTCCATCCGATACACATCGCTAGCGTGCAGCACCACCAGTTCCTCACCCGAGTTGCCCGCCCAGCCAAGTCCGTAGACTCTGCCCTGAAACACGGATACGGCACCTGCTGGAGTAATTGACTGCCTCGTCGTCACCACGCCTGGATCCGAAACTGCTCTGCTGGGTTGCGACAGCGTTTGCGCCACACAACCTGTCGTGATCACGAGAAGAACGGCGGCAGTTCTCATGAGTCGAATCCTAACGAAAAATCTGTTAAAAACAGATGACACTAACCAAAGGCGCAGATCACAGCAAAATCGTCAGTACCCTGCAACACAAACGAGTTACTCTCGAGAGGTCAGCGCGATGAGCGAAAACGCCAGTACCTTTCAGATGGTCGCGGCCGGCGAACTCGGACTTCAGCTGTTCCGCTACACCACTGCGCAGTTTTTCCCCGAACGCCGCCTGCCCGAGTACGCGGTCGTTTGCTGCTTCACCGGTCGCATCCAGGTCTGGGAAAACAAAGTACGCACTACGCTGGAGCCGGGCGAGATCCTGATCGCCAATCCATCCGTGTTGCGGGGAAGCCGCTACCTGCCAGGAGATTGCGGCGCGTGCGAAGGCGCTACTGCTGTCGTGTCACCCCGTTTCATGAAGCAGCTCCTCGCGGAGCTCCGCCTGGCCTCGCCCGACTCCACCGCCATCCTGCTCGGCAAAGTGAAGGATCTCCAGATCACAACCGCCCTGCAGCAGGCCACGATGCGGTTCCGCGAAAGTCGCCACGGTATGGACAGCTTCCTCGAGGGCTACCTCCGCCACATGCTCGTTGAGGTTCTGTGGCACTGGACCGCGGACAGCATAATCGTCCGTCCCGATCGTATTGAGCACCTGCTGTCGCGTCGCCATTTCGTCGGCGCCGTGGAGTACATGAACCGCTGCGCAAAATGGCAGTTTGGCGTCGAAGATCTTTGCGAGGAAATCGGCATCAGTGTCCCTCACTTCCGCCGCCTGCTGCATGCCTCGGCTGAGCGCAGTCCACTCGACCTCTACAACCACGTCCTGATCCGACGCGCCGAGAATCTGCTCACCGGAGTGCACGGAGTGAAACAGGTGGCGTTTGAACTGGGCTTTCCTTCACCCAGCCAGTTCTGCAAAGTATTCCGCCGAGTCAACGGCTGCTCCCCCTCGGAGTTCCAGGACAAAACGCTCGCCGCGCTATCCGGGCAGAACTTGCCGGATTCGATCACGCTAAGCGGAAATTGATCGATTTAGCTCAGTCGGGACCTTAAGCCTCTGAAAACCCTAAAGGACCAAAGGCAGACTGCCCGACGTGGGGCGGGCGTCCACGCCTGCAGAGGGTCTCCAGACCCGCTTCGGTCTAGATGTCGTCAGGATCCTTGGTGTATCAAATTTAATTGACAGTATATATAAGGAATATTATAACTTGATCGATATATGAAACAGGCTCTCAGGATGCGGCGACCGGGTCGACGCTCTACAATCGCATCCCTGTGCTGCGAGCCGAGAGGGACCTAAGTCGGCAAGATCTCGCCCAGGCACTGGACGTCAGCTACCAGACGAATCGATGCGACAACAGCGCTTCCTGCCCTCACGCTATTTTGTGCTCGCTTGCGCTTCGACTCCTTGCAGGTGAACGGCAGAACCGTTCCGCTAACCCTAGTGGCGTTACCCGCAATGGACTCCGGCGGTGACGGGTCGCAGGGTACGCACCGGCTGCAATTGCAACCCAGAGGCGCTGGAATCGGCCCGTTCCCTAATCGAGAGCAGGCCGGGTGTCGGAACGTTCCTTTTCCGGCAACGCAACCGGCTCGAGCTCGACAGGAGATTCCTGACGCAATGGGAGACACGCCACCTGGCCTCACCTGCGATCGCTGCTCCATAGCTTCCTTCCCCGTTGCTTAGCGTTTCCGCAAGCGGTGGCGAAACGCGAGTGCCCCCAGCCCCAGACCAAGAAGCGCGAGGGTTCCCGGCTCCGGGACTCCGGCAACGTTGTGCCTGAGATCGTCAAAAGCAATGCCTCCGTCATCGTCGCTGTAGAGGGAAATGCCGGCGATGTCATTCAGGCCGCCGTCCCGGCTAAACCCGTAGAACGTATCGGATAAATTCGAGACGGTAATCGACTCAATGAGCGTGCCATTGCGGCGAAAGAAGCTAAGGAACGCGGAGCCACCGTCTCCCCCAACGACCCTGAATCCAAACTCGGATTGATCGAAGTCGAAAAGCAGAGCAATTGCACCTTCTCCAAGCGCGTCGAAGTTGGGAAAGCCAGCCGGTCCGAGGCCGTTCAGAACGTTCAGACCAGTGCCATCGTCAAATACATTCAGGTTCTGGCCGGGGGCACCAGCCTGGAGCGAAAGGGACCCGGTCGGCGCACCCGACAGTACGTCGGTCAAACCATTGACGCCCAGCATCTGGCCCAGAAATCTCTCGGCAAACGCAGTCCTGCCCGATTGGAAAATTCCGTTGTAGCTGGTGCCTGGAGCGCCACCTCCCGCCACGTCTTCAAAGGTGATCAGCTGAGTACCGGTTAAGTTTGCGTACGGTACCAAATTGATTGGCGCGGCAAGGGAAGACACCGCAACAATAACGCCAGTGAGTACTGTTTTTTTCATAATCCTTCCTGTCAGTGTTCCTGCGATCAAGACGTTGGACGGGAAGACGGGCCCGGACTGGACCCGTCCTTTCCGAAGCTTTCAAATCATTCAGGACTTATGGATTTCCCTGTCCCGACATCAAAGTCAGCGCGTATCCGGCCGCACGCGGAGCCAGGGGATGCCGGTTAAACCGCAATCTCTGGACCATGCTCTGGCCCGGAAGCAGGACCCCATCGGGCAGAAACACGCGGAGATAAGGAGAGCCGGTTCTCGTCATACTCGAGCCATCCACCGCGATCCGGTTAGGCAGGCCCTGGACGATTACCAGAAGGTGGGTATCAATGATGGACGAGCTGTTATTCGTGATCCGATAAACGTCCTCCTGCTGCCTGCCTCCACGCAGACTACTGGAACTCATCAGCTCAGTTCTCACTTGCGGGGTCACGTCGAGAAACTCGAGGCCCATGTCACGCCGGGACAGGGCATCGTTGTTCGAAATGGGAAGGCCGCTTGGCATGAAGCCATCTCTCGCGCCTAAGACCGCGAGGTCCGGACGGTAGACCGAGTAGGTCAGATCTCGCGCGTTGGGCTGCATGGATGGTGTCGTTGAGTTCGGATCGAACGTGACGAATGCGGGATCGAAGAGGCCTTCATTCAGGAAATCGGCGA
>JACMLA010000752.1 GCA_014379815.1 Bryobacteraceae bacterium
GATCATGCGATACGGCGCGAGCACGTAGCTTCGGATCTGTGACCCGAAATTGACATCGAGCTTGGTATCTTCCAGAGCGCGCTCTTCCACACGCTTCTTCTCCAGCTCATGCTCATACAGCTTTGCTTTCAGCTGCTTCATCGCCGAAGCCCGGTTCTTATGCTGCGAACGCTCGTTCTGGCACTGGACCACAATTCCCGTAGGAATGTGCGTAAAGCGGACTGCGGATTCCGTTCGGTTGACGTGCTGGCCCCCCGCACCGCTGGCCCTGAACACATCGATGCGAATATCGTCCGGCTTGACGTCGATGTGAATCTCATCGTCGATCATCGGAAACACAAACACCGATGCAAAGGACGTATGGCGTCGTGCGGCAGAGTCGAAAGGCGAGATGCGCACCAGGCGGTGCACCCCCACTTCCGATTGGAGTAAGCCATAGACATTCTCGCCGTTGACCTCAAAGGTCACTGACTTGATGCCCGCGCCTTCACCTTCCAGCTGGTCTGTGATCTCGGTTTTGAAACCCAGACGTTCGGACCACCGCAGATACATGCGCATCAGCATCTCCGCCCAGTCCTGGCTTTCGGTACCGCCAGCACCCGGGTGGATCGTCATGATCGCGCCCCGGTGATCGTTCTCGCCCGACAGCAGCATGCCGGTTTCCAGCACGTCCAGATGCTGCTGAAACCGATGCATCTCGCTTTCGATGTCCTTCAGGACATCTTCGCCTTCGCGCATCAGTTCAAATAGCGTGTCGAGATCTTCGGTGCCGCGTTTTACCTGGGTGGCACTCGCGATAGCCTCTTCCAGACGTTTCCGGTCCTGCATGATCTTCTGGCTCCGCTCGGGATTGTTCCAGAAATCAGAGGAGGCAATAGCTTCTTCGGTCTTGGCTAATTCGGCCTGCTTGCCAGAAGGGTCAAAGATAGCTCCGCACAGCATCAGCTTGCTGGCGGAGCGCAACATACTCTCTTTCCAACTCGTCGGGAGTCATTCCTTTGTCATTTTAACTTGAGCCTCGGTTCCGGTGCGCAGCTTCCACAGAATCTGGCGCAGCATGCCCTGGAACGTCGGTGCATCCAGATAGTTCAAGCCCATGCGGATAACCAGACGCCGCAGTTTCAACTCAATCGATTCGGACGTGATTTCGTGGACGTACCCGGAAAGCCGGAGCGCCTCAAGCAGCAAATCCGCGGCTCGGTCGACATCTTCTGCCGGAGCGGGTCGCACGGCGACTGGTTCGCGATGGACTTCGTCAGCGTCCCGGATCAGCTCATAGAGGCAAACAGCAACTGCCTGGCCCAGGTTCATCGACTCGTGCTCAGCGCGCGTCGGGATGCGGCAGAGCCAGTGGCAATGCGCCAGATGCTCATTGCTGAGTCCAAACTTTTCTGACCCGAACAGCAGCGCCACCGGTCCATCAGCCATAGCGTCGCGGATCAGTCTCGCACTGGTCTCCAGCCGTTGTACCGGAAGAGCCAGAGCCCGATGGCCCAGCGACGCGGTTCCCACAATCATGGTGCAATCCGCGACCGCTTCGGTGACAGTCTGGAATTGCTGGCTGTCTGCGAGAATCTGCGAGGCATTGACCGCCGATTTCGCTTCTGAATACGCGATCTCATAGGGGTTGACCACACGCAATCTTCCGAGCCCGAAGTTGCTGATTGCCCTTGCAGCCGCGCCGATATTGAGAGGATTGCGCGGGTCCACCAGCACGACCCGCAGCCGGTCGAAATCCAGACTAACTCTCTTTCTTTTTCACTTCCACGCCGGTGATGTCTTCCAGCACCTTGATAGTGGCGCAAATGTCTTCTTCTCCGAGACCTTTCGCCATCGCCGCGCGGAACATTTGCTGGGTCAGGGATGTCAGAGGCAGCGGCACGGTAAGTTCACTGGCGGAGTCCAGCATCAGGCCGATATCCTTGTGCATCCACTTGATCGAGAAGTTTGTCGTGAAATCCCTCTTCAGCACATAGGGCGCTTTGAAGGAAATCAGACCCGATTTCGCGGCGCTGTTATCGAGGATATCGAGCATCATCTCAGGATTAACGCCGGCCTTTGTCGCCAGCACCATGCCTTCGTTAAATGCCTGGAGTATGTTGGACAAAATCAGGTTCTGGGTAAGCTTGGCATGCAACCCCATCCCAGGACCACCGCAATAGTACAGGCGCTTTCCCATCGGATCCAGCCACGGACGGATTCTCTCAAAGATGGCCTCGTCGCCACCGATCATAAAGGTCAGCGTGCCACCTTCAGCGCCCGGTTTCGACCCTGTGCAGGGCGCATCCATGAAGTGAATCCCTTTAGCTTCCAGAGCCTCGCCAATGCGCCGGCTGGCCGATGGAGAAACTGTACTGGCATCCACCACGATGCTGCCCGGCTTCGCGCCCTCGACAATGCCCCCGGGACCCAGAATCACCTGCTCCGACATGGCGCTATCGCCCACGCAGAGAAACATGCATTCCGCGTCTGCGGCCGCCTCAGCGGGAGTCTGGTGCGCTGTACCTTTACCCGTTCCCGCGAGTTCCTGTGCTTTCGATGCCGTGTTCGACCACAGAGCAACTTCATGCCCAGCCTGAAGCAGATTGCGAGCCATTGGGTAACCCATAATGCCAAGGCCCAGAAAACCGAGTTTTGCCACGAGCGCTGTTCTCCTCAAACGTTTTTCCCCATAATGGCATGAGCACGATGAGTCGGAGGTCGGGCAGAGAGGTGAGCCAGAGAGGTAAGGCCGAGAGGTGGGGCGGGCGTCCACGCCTGCAGAGGGTCTCCAGACCCTCCAAACTCTAACTTAACCCCCAAAGCCGGGCGCCCTTAGTAGCAGCTTAATCCAAACTTAAGGCACCTACTCCGTGCTGTAGTTGACTTCCGCTCTCTTCAGTTCGCGGATACTCAGAAACACCATAGCTGCGGAAATCAGAATCAGGCAAAGGACTGCCGTAACCGCGTGCTCCGGTTCTGCGGTAGTTCCCAGGAGCGAACCCGGTCCCTGGTTCTGCACATTCACTGGATTCAGGGACTGCAGGAAATGCAGAATATTGAGGCGACGGAGCCACGACGGCAGCAATACATTTGCGCTTTCCCATGTCAGAAAGACCACCGCGGGAACGATAGGATTCTTGAACCGTATCCCCATCCAGAGAAACACAGAGCCCCATGCCAAACAAGCGAGCGTGGTGATGGCAAGGTAAGCTCCCAGATGCCCCAGTCCAGGTCCATTCAGGAGCCATTGCCGGACTTCAAACTGAGGGTAATGGGCATACATGCCTGCAAAGGTCAGAAAGACAGAGAGGCCAAAGAAACTGATTGCTGTGATGGACCCCGCACAGTACTTGGCAACTACCAGGACTTCCCGGCGAACCGGGGCGAGAAAGTAGTAGTGCAAGCTGCGTTCTACGAACTCACCCCGGAACAGATAGGTAAATATGCCGAGGCAGCCGAAGAAGATCGCTGGTCGCAGCAGAAACAACTGAAACAGCGACGCGAGTACCTGGGTGTCTTTTGAAAGGTCATGTGACATCCGTGGGGCGCCCCTCATCGTAAAAATAGAGTGCACCCACACGATGATCACGGGCACTAACGCAAGGCCGTAAATCCAGAAACCACGTTTCGAGATGAAGTTCCGCCTTAGCTCCATGCCAAGGATAGAAAGCGCCTGACCTCTCCATAGCGACATCGTGCCAACAGGCGAAACAGCAGGTGCGGCGGCGCTCATGAGCTTGCTCCTTCATCTCCGATGAGATATTGATAAACCGACAGCACGTCACCGTCCGCGGGAGCGACAGATTCCAGTTCGATGTCGCCGGCAACCACGATGTTGTTCAACGTGACATAGAAGGCATTGGCGTCGGTAGTGCGAACCAGCAAACCCCTGCCATGAATGCCTTCCGCAGGCACCACCCGCGCTTCCATAATGGAGCCCAGCGAGAACAGCTGTGCCGCGAGACCTTCAGGCTGGTCGCACCGGACCAGAATCTGCATCGGTTGATCTCTGACCTCTTCGCGAACTCCGCGAATCTGGCCTTCCGCAATGATGTATCCATGACTCAGCAGGATCACCTGATCTGAGAGCTGATCCACCTCATGCAGAATGTGGCTGGAGATAATGACGTGCATGCCGCGCTTCCCAAGGTCGGTAAACAGAGCCATGGTTTCCGCCCGTGCCATTGGGTCGAGCCCATTCAGAGGTTCGTCCAGAACCAGCACCTGCGGATCGTGTGCGATCGCATGCGCCAGCCGGATACGCTGCCGCATTCCCTTGCTGTAACCGGCAACCTTCCGATCCGCAGCTGCAGTCATGGATACGGACTGCAGCACTGCTTCCGTTTTGGCAGAGGCATCGCGGCCGGAGTAGCCGTGCAAGCGCAGACCGAACTCCACAAAAGCACGCCCCGTAATCCCGCGTGCGAACGAATCGAACTGCGTGCAGTATCCGACCATACGGAAGAACGGCTCCGGGTCGTCCGGGGTCAGGCCCAGCACGCTGATGTCCCCGCAGGTCGGCCGGATCAAGCCCGTCATCAAATTCATCAACGTGGTTTTTCCGGAACCGTTCGGGCCGACAAGACTGGTAATACCGGGTCTGATCCTCAGGCTGACGCGGTTCACGCCCAGCACATCGCCGTAAAAGCGGGAGACATTTGTGAAGACTATGTCGTTGCTTTGGTCTCCAAACCGGTCGGGTGCCGTCTCGATACCGGATGCGTCGGGATGTGCCATTGGTGGAGACGTCATCATGACACGACCTCCCGTGCACGAAGTTTGGTGTTCAGGATCCAGATACAGAATGCAAAAATAGCCAGCATCGCAGCCCATGCTGCCCACTGCGGCACGTCGTCAGAGTTCCGGACGTTGAACAATGCGCCGAGCAGTGTCAGGGTGGGACGAACACCAAGCGTTTTGGCCCAGATAATGCCAATCAGGTGTCCCGGGTTCAGCAAATAGCCCAGCTTCGTGTCCAGCACCTGGTTAACAATCTCGCTCAGCGCACCTGAAATAAAGAAAATTCCAAAGAGCAGTGCGCTGGCCATAATCTTCCAGCGAACCCAGGCGGACAAGGCAAGTCCAAGCAGCGAAAGCAGGAGTATCCAGAGCAGAGATCCCCAGAACATTCCATTCAGCAGGTGGAGGTTCGCCATTCCCCATCCTCCGCCTTCCAGACCGGCTTGCATCAACCACAACACAGTGCCTGGAATCCAGGTAATCAGTGAGAGCGGAATCAGCAGCACCGCCATTTTGCCGGCCACATACTCGGCTCGCGAAACAGGTCTGGAAAGGTACAGCGGAAGCGCGTTATTGCTCAAGTCCGGACCCACAAGACCCGGTGCCGCGTAAGCCGCCAAAAGGAATGAGGCGAACGCCTGGACATTGAGAAACGTTGCGAAAAAGCTACCGTCGATCGGAATCAGACGATCCGTGTTGATCCCGAGTAATGCAATGGCGCTGGCGTTGTAGCGCACATAAATCAGTATGCCGGCGATGATGGGAAACACATAGCAGGCGACGGAAAAGCCGATCACCAGCCGCGACTGAAACAGTTGCTGCAGCGCATATCTTGAGGGCACCAGCCAGCGAGTCCACTCGGGCGTCAGCTCGCCTGCGTACGACTTGTATAACCTCTTGTAAACCGCCATATCAGGACTCCATCGCCTTCAGGAAAATGTCTTCCAGCGAGTCCTGCCGGTGGCTGAGCTTCCGGATCTGAACATTCTGTTCGCTCGCTATGCGATACAGGTCCCGCACCGTAACCCCATCCCGCAGGACCATCTTGTAACGTCCGCTGCCCTGTGGAGCATAGTCCGAAACCAGACGCCCCAGCGAATCGCCGAATAAGCGGGAGTCTTCCAGGACTTCCATCTCGATGAAGTTCAAATTAGCGCGCCGCTCCTCGTCCAGATTGCAATTGCCCACGATGCGCCCGTCGCGCAGGATCAGAACTTCTTCACAGCATTCCTCCACGTCCCGAAGCAAGTGCGAAGAGATCATGAGGTGTACGTGTCCGGTGTCGCGTATCTCGCGAATCAACCGGATCATGCGCACGCGGGCGGCCGGATCCAGTCCATTGGTAGGCTCGTCCAGAAACAGCAGCTTTGGTCCGTGAGCGATGGCCTGCGCAAGCTTAGCAAGTTGCTTCATGCCCAGTGAGTACGTGCCCAGATCGCGGTACCGCGCTTCCCCGAGACCCATGTAATAGAAAGCCTCGTGGGCCCTTTCCAGCGCTTCGCC
>JACMLA010000753.1 GCA_014379815.1 Bryobacteraceae bacterium
CACTGGACTGCACCTCGTGGGTAGCGCCTCCTTTTTCATCCCGGAACTGAAGCGACGTGAGTCCATCTCCGTGCAATGCAGCGTCAGCATAAGCGGAATCCGCATCGAGACTCTGGCGGATCATCAGGGCGGCCTTTCGATGGGGGTCGCCACCTTCGCTGAGGATCTGAATGTCGGCCGTTAATGTCATGTCGCCCGATACTTTCTTCCAGACAAAATGAAATGCGTCTCGGGTGCCCCACATATTCTCGCCGCTGCCGGTGACCGTATAGGCGCGCGTGGATGAGTCAAACGTGGCGCTGCCGGGGTGCAGAACCGCGCCGACATCCTCGTAACCGTCAAAGATTCCTACGGCACTCGCAGTTTGCGCAAACAGGCTGGTGAGGGAGAGGAAGCAATAGCTTAAGAGAGGAAGACGGCAAGTGCTTAAAAGGTCGTACATAAACTTACCTCGTTGAATCGGGATGTCCCGCTAGAAGGCGTGTGCTGCCTTTGAGGGCGCAACTCTTGGATTCATTCTTCGACGTACCTCGTCCCGCGTCAGCGCCAGATCGTAGTTGCGGTACACGTCTTCAAACACACTGGACCACCCTTTCGCTACCGCAAAGCGCCGCGCTTCCTCGCCCATGCTTCTGCGAAGAGCCACGCAGTTCATCAGTCGCATCACGCCGTCCGTCAGGTCGTCAGCAACGAATCCCGCGACGCCGTCGCAGACCTGCACGCGGGCACCGGTTTGCTCCTTCACAATTACCGGGACTCCTGATGCCATTGCTTCCAGCACGACGAGGCCGAAAGTATCGGTGGCGGACGGAAAGACGAACGCGTCCATACCGGCGAAAGCTGCCGCGAGGCTGTCTCCTTCCAGTACACCGGGCAGGTCCGCAAAATGAAGATTCTTGCGCAGCCACTCCCGCTCGCACCCGTCCCCAACCAGAAGCATCCGGAAGTCGTTATGCCCGGCAGCCACAAGCCGGCGCTCGAGTTCCGCGAAATATCTGACGTTTTTCTCCGGGGTGAGACGCCCCACATAGCCGATGCAAAACGGCCCTTTTTTACCTGCACGCAACGTTGGGGAGAAACGACTGAAATCGACACCGTGCGACATCAGGTAAGAAGGCCTGCGAGTAGAGGCCTGCAGCATCTCCACCATGGCCGCATTCGGAGCAAACACGAAATGAGCCATAGCGTAGAAGCTCATCAGGGCACGCAGGCTCTGCCTTTCCGCGACTGACGTGACACGATTACGGATACTACAGGGCGCAAAGGAGAAGACCTTCTCCAGGCGTCGTGACGCGTACTCATGCAAGTTGGTATGCCAGGAAGCAGCCATGGGTCTCTTCAAGTTGTTGGAGACCCAGAAGCCAAGGACTCCCATATCGCCCGGACCGGTGATGTGGATGATGTCGGGATCGAAGCTCCGAAGCTGGTCAAGTACCCGGTTGCGGTAGCGGCTGAGAAGGGGATCGCAATACAAGCCCTCATCGAGAGGAAAAGAGGCAGCGCTGCGTTTTAGTTCGAGCTGCAGTAACGAGCCCTCACGATAGGCCCGCGTCGTTGGGCCGGCATGCACGCAGCAGAATGCGAGGTTGTGATTCCTGGTGAAGCTAACGAATTCACGGCTCAGCGTCCCTACGCCATTTAACTCGTGGAATGAGTCGGTGAACAAGGCCACGCGCAATGTGTTGGTCAAGATTTGCGCTTAATAGTATCACTTTCACGCAAACTACATGTACCGATTTTGTAGCCTATCTTTGTGTCGGGCGCAGGCTGTCAGGCGCAGGTTCGCCGCTAAGCCGCAACCTCAGTTTCCTAACTGTCGCTTTCCCTTCAGACTCGCATCTGCCTTCTTCTTAGCCGCTTTCATTTCCTCAAGCACCACGTCGAGCCGTTGAAAGGAAGCTTCCCACAACAGGCGGTAGTTTTCCAGCCATTCATTTGCTTCTGCCAGTGGGGTCACCTCCAGCCGGCTGGGTCGTCTCTGAGCATCACGATCCCGGGAAATCAGTCCCGCGCGTTCCAGCACCTTGAGATGTTTGGAAATCGCGGGCTGGGTCATCGCGAACGGCTCGGCCAGTTCCGTGACAGATGCTTCGCCGGACGCCAGCCGGGCCAGAATCGCGCGGCGTGTGGGATCGGCCAGGGCAGCAAAAGTCGCATCAAGGCGGTCAGGAGAAGAGCGTAGATAACCCGTCGGTTGCATAACCAACTGGTATTTTACAACGTGGCAGTCGCGGTGTCAAGAACAGGCGGCTGGAAGAAAGCCGCCTGTGAGTTGGCCCGAGTCAGATCAGCGTTTCTTTCGGTTGCGAAATTGAAGGAAAGCTAATCCAGCCAGCGCGACGCCAGCAAAACCTGCAGTGGCTGGTTCGGGTACGACCGTGACGCCGGCGTTGCTGTTGTCAGGTGCGAAATCGGAGACTACTTCATCCGCGAAAGAAAGGGCCGAACGGGGCCATAGATTGACGGTGTAGTCAGACGGCGCGAGCGCCACCTGGGGAAGCGCGGAAAGAGGAACGCGGGCCGACAGAAACGCGCCAGAGATTGTCACATCAGAAACCGGAATGGGTGTCGTGCTGTTTGTGACGAGGTCGTTCACAAAGCTATCTCCGCCCGGCACGATGACCAGAAGCGCATCGAAGGTTACGCCAGGCGCAATACCGGGAAAGCTGGCGAAGCCGGGGCCACGGTCTATGCCCCAGACAAAGATGCCTTCCGGAGTAAGGCCGATGGAAGCGGCGGACGTGCTGGTGAACAGGAAAGATGCGCCATTAAAGAAAACTTCCGCTTGCAAAACGTCCAGGTCCCCGTTCTGAGGTCCTGTGAAGGTGGGAATGAAATCACCGGCGGCATCCGTGATGAGCGCACCCTGCATCGGGGAAACAAGCAGGCAGAAAGTAGCGCAGATTAACGCAACTGTTTTGAGAGAAGCAATCGAACTGTTTTTCATATTTTTCTCCGAAGTTCTTCGAGATGAAGCGTCCACCTCAATTGGCAGTCTACGGAGTTTTTGGCTCGTAATCGACGCCGTAACGGGATACATGCAGTTACTTGCGCCGTTCTTTAGTCGTGGCGCAGAGCGCGGAGAGGGTCCACACGTAACGCTGCTCTGGCCGGCACAAGCGCCGCAAGTACTGCTGTGACGATGAAGATGGTGATGATAGCCAGATACGTTACAGGGTCGAGATTGCTAAGACCATACAGTTCCTGCCGGAGAAGCTGGGTCAAAGCGGCAGCCGCCAGGACTCCAGCGACCAGACCCACGCCCACGGGTCGCGAGAGTTGCTGTAAGACTAGTGACAGGATCTGCAACGGGTGCGCTCCAAGTGCCATCCGGATTCCGATCTCCTTGGTACGCTGTGAGACCGAATAGGCGACGGCTCCCAAAATCCCAAGACAGGCCAGCAAGTGCGCGACCGAGCCAAACACGCTGACAACCAGAGCGGCGCTGCCTGCACTGTCGACCTTCCGCTGAA